>JALWNR010000098.1 GCA_027083715.1 Bacteroidales bacterium | reverse complement strand
ATTAACTCCTGCGAAACTTCAGTTATTAATAAAACAAGCTCTTTTTTTGTAAAGAAAATATCATAAATTTTAATCATGAACTAAAAATTCCGGCATTTTACGATGCTTTGTTCCTTGCTCATAGGCATATGCTATTTCAATCAGCAAGGGTTCGCTCCATGCTCTCCCGAAAAATGAAATCCCGACAGGTAACTCACCGATAAAGCCCATAGGTACCGTTATACTCGGATAACCTGCTTGTGCAGCAGGAGAAGAGCTGCCCAATTGAAAACTATCACCGTTTGTATGGTCGGTTTTCCATGCAGGGCTTCCTGTGGGTGCAATAATGGCATCCAGGTTGTGCAGGTTCATTACACTGTCAATACCTCCTTCGCGGGCACCCCGAAGCATTTTAGCCAAAAAATCTTTATATTCTTGCGTGTTTAAATCGTCTTTTTTCTGTGCCATTTCCAGATAAGCCTGATTAAAATATTTTAATTCAACAGAATCTTTTTTATTAAATGCAATCAATTCTTCGAGGCTTTTTATCGGGGCATTTTCACCCAATGATTTAAAATATTTATTCAAACCGTCTTTGTATTCGTAAAGCATAATCTGGAACGAGTAATAGCCGGTACGTGGTGCTCCGATACGGTCAATTTCAACTAGCTCCACGCCTTGATTTTTTAAAAATTTAACGGCTTGATTAAATAAGGTGTCCACCTTATAGTTATTGCCCAAAGGAGCCGTATAAACTCCGATTCTCTTTCCTTTCAATCCGTCTTTTTTTAAAAAAGGAGTGTAATCCGTATAAAATTTCCCTGCACTTTCCAGTGTTTTTGTATCTGATGAATCAATGCCGGTCATCGCGCCAAGCATAATTACAGCATCTTTAAGCTTGCGTGCCATTGGACCCGGAATATCCTGCGTAAACGAAATCGGGATTACCCCTGAGCGGCTAATTAAACCAACGGTTGGTTTTATGCCCACAATGCCATTGGTTTGCGACGGACAAACTATAGAGCCGTTGGTTTCGGTACCTACTGCCAGCATACACAAATTTGCCGAAACGGCAACTGCAGAACCCGAACTGGACCCACAAGGATTTCGGTCTAAAACATAAGGATTTTTAGTTTGCCCGCCAACACCGCTCCATCCGCTGGAAGATAATTCGCCACGAAAATTAGCCCATTCGCTCAGATTTGCTTTAGCAATAATAATTGCACCTGCTTCGCGTAATTTTTTTGCAACATAACTATCCTGCAAAGGAAAAGAATTTGCCAAAGCACGCGAGCCGGCTGTGGTAGGCATCTGATCGTGTGTGTCGATATTGTCTTTTAAAATTACCGGAATACCGTGCAAAGCACCTCTTATCTTTCCTTCTTTCAGTTCTTTATCCAGCTCTTGTGCAATTTTTATTGCATCAGGATTTATGCTAATTATTGAATTAACCGAAGGTCCGTTTTTATCAATTTGTTCAATTCTGTCCAGATAAGCCTGAACTACTTCGGTAATGGTAAATGTCCCTTTTTCGTATCCTTCACGGATAAAATCAATATCTTTTTCCAAAAAAGGAAATTCTTGAACGCTTATATTTTTTTGTGTTTTTTCATTCGGGTTTTGACAAGAAACCAGACTTATTAAA
>JALWNR010000097.1 GCA_027083715.1 Bacteroidales bacterium | reverse complement strand
AAAGTAAATATATACTTGTATTTCTTTTATTAAAGATGGGTACTTAGTAGAGCAGAACTTATAAATGTAATGAATGCATTACATTTATTCATCTTTTATGTTACTTTTCGGATTTATTTATTAAATTTGGCTTAATATTTGGTTTTAACACTTTATTTAAAGCGTTTTTATAATATTTGTACATATTTTATTTAAACAAACAGAGGATTAATTTTTAATAATAAAAGAAGCCGGAAAGAATGAAAGAATTTGCTTTATTTAACGATTCGTTTAGTATAACTAAAACCAACACTTATCATTTAAGTATCAGGATTGGGCGTTTGGGCTACTCATATTGTATTATTGATACGGTAAGAAAAAAATGCGTTGCGATAAAAAACATTAATTTTAATAAGGTGGATGATAACATTACTTTTTTTAATAATGTTCAAGACCTGCTTAAAAATGATTCCTTTTTAAATAAATTTTATAAAAGCATTGATTTTATATACCATTCACCAAAATCAACACTTGTTCCCAATATATTGTTTAATAGAAAGTATTTAAAAACTTATTTTCAATTTAGTCAGGTACTCGATGACTATGAAGAGATTCATTACAATAAATTGGAAAAAACACCGGCTGTTAATATTTTTAGTATTCCATCCGAAATTACTACATTAATGGTAAATCAATTTCCAGAATCACGTTTTTTTCATCAGGCAAGTATTTTTATTGAAAATACATTAAGACAGGCAGCTGATAAAAAAAATATGGTGTCGGTGATGGTAAATGATGATTTTTTTGATATTGCTGTTACAGAGTCAGGTAATTTATTTTTATATAATAATTTTACTTACCAAAATGAGAATGATTTTGTTTATCACATCATGAATGTGTATCATCAATTAAAGATTTCACCAAAAGAAATTGGTATTTACCTTTCCGGAGATATAAATTCAGAGGATAAAAGATACAAACTACTTTCAAAATTTATAGGAAATGTTCATTTGGTAAATATTGCCGATAATTCGGATTGTGAGTATGCTTTTGATGAAATACCCGAACATTTTTTTGCTAATTTATTAAATGTAATGTAAATGAGAATCATAGGCGGATTACATAAAGGGCGGAGATTTCATCCGCCTAAATTTTTTAAAGCACGCCCCACAACTGATTTTGCCAAAGAAAGCCTTTTCAACCTGATTGATAACCGTATTGACTTAGAAGGCAAAAAAGTATTAGACCTTTTTAGTGGTACAGGGAGTATTTCTTACGAGTTTATGTCGCGAGGCTGTGATTATGTAATGGCTGTGGATATAAGTGCTAAATACTTATCGTTTGTAGAGAAAACGGCAAAAATAATTGAACCTGAAAAAAAAATTCTTCGCACTTATAAAGGCAATGCTTTCAGCATACTCAAAAAAATGGAGTTGGATTATGATGTTATTTTTGCTGATCCACCCTATGATATTGCTCATTTAGAAACTTTGCCCGATATAATCTTCGGAAATGACACATTAAAAGAAAAGGCTATTGTAATTATTGAACATTCTCCACAAACTAATTTCTCAGAACATGCTCATTTTCAGGAAAAAAGAAACTACGGTAAAGTTAATTTTAGTTTTTTTTCATAAATTTCAAACC
>JALWNR010000096.1 GCA_027083715.1 Bacteroidales bacterium | reverse complement strand
CCCTGAAAGTGTAAAAGCTGCTGCTTTGGAAACCGGTAAAGAGACAGGAAATGAGGGTAAATGGGTTTTTACGGTTCAAAAACCGAGCATGATTCCGTTTTTAACTTATGCTGATAATCGGGGACTACGTGAAAAACTCCTAACGGCTTATACAACTCGATGCAACCATGATAACGAGTATGATAATAAAGACATTATTGCAAAAATCATTAATTTACGTATAGAACGTGCACATTTATTAGGATATAAAACTCATGCCAACTACGTTTTGGAAGAAACTATGGCTAAAAATCCGGATAATGTTTATAAGCTGATGAATCAGGTTTGGGAAGCTGCGTTACCCACAGCTAAAGCTGAAGTTGCTGAAATGCAAAAAATGATTGATGCTGAAGGAGGTAATTTTGAATTAGCTCCTTGGGACTGGTGGTATTATTCAGAAAAATTACGCAAACAAAAGTACGATTTAGACGAAGAACTGCTTCGCCCCTATTTTAAATTGGAGAATGTGCGTGATGGAGCATTTATGGTTGCCAATAAAATTTACGGTATTACGTTCAAAGAAATTCACGATGTACCCATTTATCATCCTGATGTTCAAAGCTTTGAAGTTTTAGATAAAGATGGTTCGCATATTGGTATTTTATTTATGGATTTCTTCCCGCGTGAAAGCAAACGTGTAGGTGCCTGGATGAGTGAATTTGCCGGTCAGTACAAAAAAGACGGTAAAAATGTTCCACCCATTATCACCACTAACTTTAATTTTACCAAACCAAGCGGAGATAAACCTGCATTACTGAGTTTTGAGGAAGTTTCTACACTTTTTCATGAATTTGGACATGCATTGCACGGACTGTTATCGGATGTTACCTATCCAAGCCTTGCCGGAACTAATGTAGCACGCGATTTTGTAGAAATGCCATCGCAAATTATGGAAAACTGGGCAGCAGAACCTGAAGTAATGAAGATTTATGCAAAACATTACCAAACAGGCGAAGCAATACCTGATGAGCTAATTCAAAAATTAAGCAACAGTAAATATTTTAATCAGGGTTTTGTTACAGTAGAATATATGTCGGCAGCCTATCTGGATATGGATTTACACACACTTAAAGAACCCATAGAAAATATGGATGTAAATGCATTTGAAAAAGAATCAATGGACAAAATCGGCTTAATTCCTGAAATTATTGTCCGGTACCGCATACCTTATTTCAGTCATATAACCGGAGGTTATTCTGCCGGATATTACAGCTATTTATGGTCTGAAGTTTTAGATGCTGATGCTTTTCAAGCATTTAAAGAAACTAATATTTTCAGTGCGGAAACAGGTCAAAAATTTCGTGATAACATCCTTTCAAAAGGTTCAACAGATGATCCGATGGTATTATATGTTAATTTCCGTGGACATGAGCCTTCAATAGAGCCGCTTTTAGAAAGAAAAGGATTTAAAAAATAATTTATTAAGCAAAAAAACGAGCTTGCTTTTTCCGGCAAGCTCGTTTTTATCAAAACAAATTTAATATAATCTTCTTTTCAGGGTATTTTGTTCCAAACACTCTGCAACATTACTTTTTGATAAAAAAATACCCCATTCTTCCTGTCTGAAAGTATTTTTTATTGCTAAATG
>JALWNR010000095.1 GCA_027083715.1 Bacteroidales bacterium | reverse complement strand
TGATATTATATGATTATGAAAATAGATATTTTGATATAAATCAAGGAGGAAGGTATTTGTTTTTAATAAAAGAACGAATTGTCCGGCTTAAAATTTTAACAGAAGAGGGCTTAAAATATGCAAAAGTAAGAATTCCTTTTCATGATTTACAGTGTGAAAAGTTTTATCAGGAAAATAATATAACAATTTCAGCAAGGACTTATAATTTGGATAAATCAGGAAAAATTAGTTCCTCTAAATTAAAATATAAAAAAATTCAGTTTATTGATAGTACAAATTGTATAAAAGTAGCAGAGTTTACTTTTCCTGATGTTAAAGTAGGCTCTGTTATTGAATACAAATATAAAGTACCGACACTGGATATGATTTACCCTGAAAGTTGGTATTTTCAAAGTTCAATTCCCACAAAGCACAGTGAATTAAGATTTTTTGTTCCTAACGATTTTCAATATAAATTTTTCACACAAAATATTGAAAGTTTAGATGTTTTAAACGTCCAATATTATACTAAACTGTTATTGGCAAGAGGACGATATTCTTATCAAAAAGAAAGTATAGATTTATCCGGCAAAATGTTTCAATTTGTTTTAAAAAATATTCCTGCGTTTGAATGTAAAGAGTTTATCTATTCTCCTACCGATTTTATGCCTAAAATTAATATGCATTTAAATCGTATTCAACAACGCAATCAATCAGAGGTATGGAAATATATAACCTACCCAATAATGATAACCACTAACGATCTTTACTATACCAAAACACCGGAACAGAGAAAAATGATTCCTTATCCCGCAGGTTATATACATCAAACATTGAACTGGGAAGAATTAAACCATAAAATGTTAAAACATCACCGGTTTGGAATGCCTCTGAAATTGCCATGGAAAGACAAAGGTGCACTGGATAGTATAACCAATAGAAAAAAAGCAGATCAAGAAAAAATGTTGGACATATACAATTATGTACGTAATGAAATAAAATGGGACAGCACTTACCATATTTATGCCAATAGAGTATTTGATCCATTTTTAGGAAAAATTTACACAAAAATAACCAACAAATTTGTAAATGAAAGAAGTTTACGAAAGCCTTTTGAAGATAAAGAAGGAAGCAACGTTGAAATTAACTTTTTACTAATCAGTTTTTTAAAAAAGATGGGTATAGAAGCAGATCCTGTAATGCTAAGTACCAGAGAACATGGAATGATTGATACCAATATTCATGATGTAAGCCAGTTTAATCATGTAATTGTTCGTACCAATATAAATGGAGAATATATTTTTCTGGATGCAACCGATACACTCCGACCCTATAATTTTGTTCGAAAAAATTCTATTGGTGTTACCGGGTTTTTAATCAACGAAAACGGTTATGAATGGGTAAAAATCCATAATAAAGACATTACACAAAACAAAATAACTACAAATATTACATTTAGAGATAACAATACAGTCATCGGTACGGTTAAAAATGAATTAACCGGTTACGATGCATTAGATATAAGGCATGAAGTGCTTAAAAATAAAACAAGTAATACAATAAATAATAGGATACAAACAGGACTTGAAGATGTAAACTTGTCTGTTCCTGAAATTAAAAACCTGAATAACATAGATGCTCCCTTAATTATTA
>JALWNR010000094.1 GCA_027083715.1 Bacteroidales bacterium | reverse complement strand
CCCTATTTGTTGGAGGCTTTTGGAGAGCTTCATCAAAAAAATCCAGATAAATACACACTCACAATAGCCGGTGATGGTGATTATATGCAAATGATTAAAGATTTTGTTGAAAAAAACAAGTTGGAAAAGAATGTACACATTTTGGGACGAATTCGTGACCAAAAAAAGATTGATTTTTATCAAAACACTAATGTTTTTGTACTACCATCTATCAAAACAAAAGACGATATGGACGGCATTCCGGTTGTTTTAATGGAAGCCGTTGCTTACGGAATACCGATTATAAGTACTAATATTTCGGGAATACCGGAAATTTGCAAAAATGAATACAACGGTTTTTTAATTGATGAAAAAAACAGTAAACAAATTGTACTGGCAGTTGAAAAAATAAGCAATTCGGAAGATTTATATGTGAAATTCTCTAAAAATTCATTGCATTTAGCCAAAGAAGAATATGATTTGGTCAAAAATTCAAAACAGAAAATGAAAATAATGAACTGGCTTAAATTTTAATATCGTATTTTTGAAAATCCAAATTAAAACTAAAAGCAAATAATGCCTGATTTTACATTAGACACCTATAAAAAATTGCTCATTGCTTTGCAGGAGGCAAATTATCGGTTTATTACTTTTGAAGAATATTTTACGAAAGATCTTCCTGAAAAGTCGGTTATTTTACGCCATGATGTGGACAGAGCACCCAAAAATGCTGTTAAAATGGCAACTATGGAGCATGAATTAAATATTCGTGCCAGTTATTATTACCGGATAGTGGCAGAAAGTTATGATGAAAATACCATCAGAGAAGTAGTACGTTTAAAACATGAGCTGGGCTATCATTACGAGGATTTATCTTTGGCAAAAGGCGATGAAAAGCAAGCATTGAAACTGTTTGAAAAACATCTGACTAATTTTCGTAAATTTTACCCGGTAAAAACCATGTGTATGCATGGAAGCCCTATGTCGAAATGGGATAACCGTGAGCTTTGGAAAAAAAATGATTACCGCGATTACGCCATTATTGCAGAACCTTATTTTGATTTGGATTTTAATACCATTTTTTACATTACAGATGCCAGCCGAAGTTGGAACAATGAGGAGGTTACACTGCGCGATAAGGTGGATACCAAATTTCATTTTGAAATCAACAATACGGAACAAATCATTAAATTACTAAAAAACAACAAATTACCAAATCAATTAATGATTAGTACACATCCGCATAATTGGGCAGACGGAAATCCGGAATGGTTAAAAATTATGCTTTGGCAAGGATTTAAAAATCAAATTAAAAAAATTTTGGTACGAAAAAACACATGATAACAGACATTTATATATTAGGTAATCATATTCAAGGGTTGGGAGTTTCGCGAAATGCAGGAAGGCAGAATTATCGGGTTACTTTATTCAACAAAAGCAGCCTGAGTGTGGCGCGTTTTTCAAATACCTGCAAAAAGTTTGTAAAATTTAAGGATACAAATAACTTACTAAACATTCTTTTACAAGATAAAATCGCGAATAAAAAAGCCCTGCTCATCCCTACAAACGATGCTCTTGTGGGATTTTTATCGGATAATTACGAAAAATTAAACGAAAAGTATTATTTATCCATTCCGCCAAAGGAAATTACCGAA
>JALWNR010000093.1 GCA_027083715.1 Bacteroidales bacterium | reverse complement strand
ATCAAAAAACAAGAGAATATAAATTGCAATTTGGTTTTGTTGATCAAGACATTGTTTTTTATGAAAAAGAAATGGATATTACTGATTTTTATGAAGTTAAAAACATTTTAGTTCACAATAATTCGGAGAATAAAAACAAGATGTTAATACCAAAATTGATTTGTGAATTAAAATACAATGGGATTAACTCACATGGACTAATCACATATTCAGATTATGCTTCTGATATAAAATCAATTTTCCCTGAATGTAAATACTGGTTAGCAATGCGATATAGAAAAAACAGTTCTGAAAATAAGTTATATCGGCATGGAAAATATTTTGACAAAATAATCTTTTTTGACAAAGAGAGTTCAACAGGTAAATATGAAAAAGGAGATTTTAAAAAGGAACTTACATCAAACTTTGATTTGAAACAGATATTTACTGAATTTATCGAAGAAATAAGAGAAACTTTAAGAGAAAAGGAAACTGTTTTTGTTAAATAAAGATTATTAAGAATATGAAATATAAAGAGCTTTACAATTTTGCATATAATTTTTTACTATCAAAAGAGGGAGTAACTGACCAGTTGATAAAAAGGCATTTAGTATCTGAATACCAAAAGCCTCAAAATATAAATACAATTTATAAACAACTTTGTGCATCAGCTCAAAATAGGCAAATGAGCAGTAAGGTAATTGGAGAATCTATTAATGGAATAAGTAATTTAAAAAGTATTTTGTTTGATTTCGACCCTAAACAAGTTACCAATTTTTATTCCAAGAATGATAAGGATAAACTTTTAGAGAAAATTATAAAAGAACTTAAGCCCAAGGGAGAAATTAGAAGAACAAATAGAAGTTTATGGCCACAATTTTGCCAATCTGTAATAGACTCTGCCTATTTTCTTCAACAATTTGAAGAGGCAAAAGATTTCTATGAATGGGCTGACTTTTTTGCAACAGATTCTCGTGCAAAAGCAGCATTGCCATTAATGATAAGTATGGAAATTACAGGTATTGGATTTCCATTGGCTTGTGATTTTTTGAAAGAATTAGGTTATGTTCAATATGGAAAACCAGATGTTCATTTAAAAGAGATTTTTAAAGCATTGAATTTAATTGACAAAAATGAAAAATCGACAATAAAGCAAGATTATCAAACATTAAAACTTATCGACCAGATTGCAAAAGAAAATAATATTTCACCTTTTGAGGTTGATAAGACTTTTTGGCTGATTGGTAGTGGTAATTTTTATTTGTCAGGCATAAATATTGGAAAAAATAGAGAAGAATTTATAAAAGAAGTAAAAAGCACATACCCACAATAAATAGGACTATAAGCGGTATGCAAAACCCAGCAGTCTGTTCGACCTCTGGCAGAATTGGTCAAGTGTTGAACTAAATCATGATTTTTTCTATCAACATTAAGCCACTAGTTTTATTCATAATAAATACCTGATAATAAAGCAATTAATAATTACAAACAATCAACAGTAAAAAGTGGATAGGATTGTTAATAAATGTTAAAAAAAATCCAAAAATAAATTTTGAAATGTAAAAAACATCTTTGTATAGAAAGATTTTTAGAATATAAAAATGAATTTTTCATATTTAAACATCAATTTTTAAACACTAAATAAACAGATATAAAC
>JALWNR010000092.1 GCA_027083715.1 Bacteroidales bacterium | reverse complement strand
CTTAAGGGTAGTTTGGATAATTTGTACAAGATGCTACATTGTTAAACAGGCATGTACAAAAGAAAGTTGCATAAAATTCATTATATTTGTAGAAAACATGATGAATAATTAAACAAGTATGCAACCGGATAGCAAACCATAATTAATTGTATAAAAATGAAACTGCAAAAAATACCCGAATCGCAAATTATTGAAAAAATCAAATTTGAAAATCACTGGTGGAAAGATAAAAAAATTGACAACCATTATGCCAATATGCCCCGCAGGATTTATTTCAACATTTTTATGCAAATTATCAATGCAGCAAGAGATCATCGCGCAGTAGTTCTTTTGGGTCAACGAGGAATAGGAAAAACAGCAATGCTTAGTCATACTATTCAAGAACTTATTAATCAGGGTATTTGTGCAGATAAAATTGTACTTATTTCATTTGCCATACCGGTTTTTAAAGGTTTAAACCTGAAAGAAGTTGTTAAATTAAGTCTAAAAGCTTTAAATGTAAAATCAGCTGATGATTTATATTTTATTTTTGAAGAAATTCAATACTTGAATAATTGGGAAGAACAATTGGAGCAAGTTGCCTCCAATTATCACAAAACCTTATTTATCGGTTCCAGCTCAATTGGCATTAAATCAGCAAATAAAAGAAAAGCCAGCAGCAAGCGATTTCATTCATTTTTATTGCCTGTACTATCGTTTTATGAATTTATTGAAATTCGCAATCAACAAAATCCTATAAATTTTGATGATGACTACTCAGACGAACAAATTGGTATTTTTAACCAATATTTATTGGATTATATTAACTACGGAAACTATTCATCGGTAGTTATATCTTCAAAAATTAATCACGAACAAGTGCGGCTTGAGGGAAGTAGATATTTACACCAAATTTTATTAAGAGACCTTCCAAATCTCTATGGTATCAATAAATTATACAAACTTAATTCGTTTACATCTTTGCTGGCATACAATAGCGGAGTTGAAACTAATGTTGAAGAACTATCTGCTTTAACAGGGTTTACACAACAAACAGTTGTAAAATATTTAAACTATCTGGAACATATTTTTTTAATTAAACGGATTTATCGATTTGCAGACAGGCACAAAGATGAACGAGACAGTTTATATTTCAGAGTGTACATTAGCAATCCAAGTTTACGAACTGCTTTGTTTACCCCTTTAAGTGATGATAATATCCGAACAGAATATATGGTAGAAACAGCTATCTTGGCACAATGGCAACACATTGAAAAAGATATGTTTTACTATTGCAAACATGATCATGTTATTATTGATTTAATAAAAGTGGATGAAAATAAAAATCCAATTTGGATAACGGATGTACGCTGGCAACATCCTCACGGTTTAGCACCAAATGAATTGGATATTGTTGGGCATTTTTGTGAAAAATACGGATTAATTTCATCAATGATTACCACTAAACAAACACGAGATATTATTCCTTCGTCAAATGTTATTCATTCATATGAACCGGCTTCTTTATATTGCTATACTATTGGCAAACAAATTGTAGAAGATAAACTTATCGACAGTCAATAAGTAATTTTATTTATGAAAATTTTTATATCAATGGTTCGTTAAATATTTTTATAAAATGCTGAAAAACAGTAAAATAG
>JALWNR010000091.1 GCA_027083715.1 Bacteroidales bacterium | reverse complement strand
TGGGAGTTGCCACAAAACCATTTTTAATTGAAACAACATGGAACTTGCCCGGTTTCAAGGACGTTTACATCGTAGATGTAAACACCGGAAACAAAAAATTGGTACTGCAAAAACAACAGGACTATGTAGGACTATCGCCGACAGGAAAATATGTATTTTGGTATGATAACGAGGCACGTGTCTGGTACGCTTTAAATCACATCACACGTAAAAAAGTAGCACTTACCGAAGGTCTTTCTGTTAATTTTTATGATGAAGATTATGATTATCCGAGTAAACCATCTTCTTACTATTTTGCAGGGTGGACAAAAGATGATAAATATTTTTTGGTTTACGATCGCTATGATGTCTGGAGATTAGATCCGGCAGGAATTGAAAAGCCGGTGTGTATAACCAAAGGCTTCGGACGCAAACAAAGCATTCGGTTTCGATATGTTTGGTTGGATGATGATGTGGAATTTATTGATCCTGAAAAGCCGATGCTTTTAAGTGCTTTTAACGAAAAAAATAAAAAAAGCGGGTATTTTACCGTAAAATTAAGCAGCCGGGAGTATCCCAAAGCACTGGTTTATCAGAATTTTTACTTCTATGAACCTAAAAAAGCAAAAAATGCAGAGAAACTCATCTGGCAAAAAACATCGGTTAAAGAACCTGCCAATTTATGGTACGGAAGTATGAATTTTAAGGATTTTAAAAAGATTACCAACATCAACCCCCAACAGAAAAATTATATCTGGCCTACAGTAGAATTAGTAAAATGGAAGACTTTTGACGGAAAAGAAGCCGAAGGCTTACTATACAAACCGGGAAATTATGACCCAAACAAAAAATACCCGATGATGGTGTATTATTATCGTTTAAATTCGGACAACTTAAATCGCTACATTGCACCAAAACCAAGTCGTTCAATTATTAATCCGACATTTTACACAAGCAATGGTTATGTAGTATTTATTCCAAATATTCGTTACGAAATCGGACATCCGGGTAAAAGCGCAGTTAATTATGTGGTAAGTGGAACACAGGCAATGATTGACAGGGGTATTGCAGACCCAAAACATATTGGCACACAAGGACAAAGCTGGGGCGGATATCAGGTAGCCTACATCATTACGCAAACTAATATTTTTGCTGCAGCATCTGCCGGAGCACCTGTATCAAATATGACCAGTGCTTATGGTGGTGTACGTTGGCGAACAGGTATGAGCCGGATGTTTCAGTACGAAAAAACACAAAGTCGTATTGGTGCTACGCTTTGGGAAAAACCAACCCTTTATCTGGAAAACTCACCGGTTTTCTTTTTGGATAAAGTTACCACTCCGGTACTCATCCGCCACGACGATGCTGATGGTGCGGTACCGTGGTATCAGGGAATTGAAATGTATATGGGATTACGCCGTTTGCAAAAACCGGTTTGGATGCTTAATTATCCGGGCGAACCACACAACCTGAAAGACAAAACACCCGACAATAAAGATCTAAGTATCCGTATGATGCAGTTTTTTGATCATTACCTGAAAGGTAAACCTATGCCGGTTTGGATGAAAGATGGTATTCCGGCACTAAAAAAAGGCAAAACCCTGGGCTATGAGCTGACGGAGTAGAAAGTAGTTGTTTCAAGATAAATTATTGACCTGAGC
>JALWNR010000090.1 GCA_027083715.1 Bacteroidales bacterium | reverse complement strand
TATTCGTACCGGACTTACTGAAAGAAAACTTCAAGATTTCCATTGACTCAATCAGAACAAATCTGCTTCGGTCAATTCTCACTATATTGATTATTGCAATCGGCATCATGGCTTTGGTAGGTATTTTAACAGCAATAGATGCCATAAAGAACTCTATTAGCGATAAGTTTTTAATGATGGGAGCCAATACTTTTACCATTCAAAGCAGAGGGATGAGGGTGCAAATCGGAAAAAACCGGTACAGAGCTAAAAATTTTTCATACATAAGTTTTAGACAGGCGCAGCGTTTTAAAAAAGAATTTAATTTCCCGGCAAAAGTAAGTGTATCTATTTTTGCAACAGGAACGGCAACCGTAAAATATAAGTCGGAAAAAACCGACCCGAACTCTTTGGTTGTAGGAATGGATGAAAATTACCTGTTTACCGGAGGCTATGAACTGGAAAAAGGACGAAATTTCACGGAAACAGAGATACAAAACAGTAGAAATCTGGCAATTATCGGAAGTGAAATAAAAAGCCAGCTCTTTAAAAAAACAGAAAATCCTTTAAATAAAATAATCTCGATAGGCGGAAAAAAATATAAGGTAATAGGTATTTTAAAAACAAAAGGAGCCAGTATCGGTTTTAGCAACGACCGGGCTTGCATGATTCCCGTAACTAATGTCCGCCAGTATTTTTCCCGTCCGCAAATGTCGTTCAATATCAATATAATGCCTGACAGACCGGAACTAATGGACATTGCCATTGGTGAATCCGAAGGGCTTTTTCGTATCATCCGGAAATTGGATGTTACGGATGAAACTGATTTTAATATCTCAAAAAGTGATAATCTGGCACAAATGCTTTTGGAAAATATTAGCTTTGTAACCATTGCTGCCACTATTATCGGAATTATTACACTATTTGGTGCAGCCATAGGTTTGATGAACATAATGCTGGTGTCTGTTTCAGAGCGAACGCGTGAAATCGGAACAAGAAAAGCCATTGGGGCAAAATCTTCAACCATAAAGCAACAATTTCTTTTTGAAGCAATTGTTATTGGGCAGCTTGGCGGATTTTTAGGAATTATTTTGGGTATTCTGATTGGCAATTTAGTAGCACTTTCTATTGGCACTTCTTTTATCATACCTTGGTTATGGATTTTAGGAGGAGTAGTATTGTGCCTGTTAGTTAGCTTGGCATCAGGAATGTTTCCCGCTGTCAAAGCATCAAAACTGGATCCGATTATTGCTTTAAGGTATGAGTAATAGTTTAAACCCATTGAATATTATCAAAGGAATGTTCAGTAATGTCAAAAATAAAAACATATAAAACACTCATTTTAAACCAATTGCAAAAACAAGATAAAAAAGTCTAATAAAAAATTTGGAAGATAAAAATCTTTGACATAGTTTTGTCATGTTATTTCAAATCACCTTTCTTAACTGAAAAGTTATTTGAATTTATACAGAAGAGTGGAGAGATTAGGCTCTGTGAAGCTCTGACAACCTGCCCGCACAGGGCAAGGTGCCAATACCTAAATCAGGAAAAATTCCTGATGATTATAAATTTAAAAACTTGTATCATGAATTTATTTTTAAGAGTCAAATCTACTTGTGCCAATACCTTATTGATTTTATCGTCAATTTGGATGTGCATGCAAT
>JALWNR010000089.1 GCA_027083715.1 Bacteroidales bacterium | reverse complement strand
TCGTATCTGCATAAAGAGAATTTCATGAATTATTGCGGTTAAATATTTTGTAAGCAAGTTATGCCGATAGACTTTTAGTTTTGTATTAAGAGCTTGTGTAATAATACAAAAGCGTATCGGTATAAAAAAAGATAGATGTTGTCTATCCTATCTGCTTAGTCGCAATAATTACCTTCGGTGAGGTGCTTCGCAGTTCGCCGGAGGTAATTTTGCGGGATAAGTAATTTGCCGCTATGCTGTAAGCTGCATAAATAGGTACTTGAACCTAATCTGATTGTTCATTTATCGTAATCATGATTTCATATAGGTAAAAATACTCAATTATTTCCTCTTGATAATTTATAGGTTTTTGCTCCCTAAAATATGTATTAACCAAAGCTTAATTTTGTATAAAAGAAACAGTTTAAAATAAATGTAAGCAGCATATAAATTTCTGCATAAATCAAACATGAAATTTTAGTTCAATATCAGTTCAGCAGATAATTAATGAAAAGTAAAATGGAGCAATTGATACTAAAATAAATAAGTGTTTTTCAAATAAAGTTAAATATTAATCTAAAAATTAAAGTTATGGGAAAAAATATTTTAGTTGTAGATGATACATTGATGATGAGAAAGCTGATTAAAAGATTTCTTGGACAGTTTTATAATGTTCGGCTTGAAGAAAACGGGCTTGATGCATTTTTAAGCATGCAGCAAGGATATATTCCTGATTTAATTATTTCAGATATTCAAATGCCTAAGATGAATGGTTTTGAATTTTTGGAACAAATTAAATCTACCGGTTTTTTGAAAGATATACCCGTAATAATGCTTTCCAGTATTGATGAAAGTAAAGTTCGGGTAAAGTTTCTTAAACTTGGAGTTACGGATTATCTGGTAAAGCCTTTTAATCCTGAGGAATTAGTTTTAAAAGTGAATAACATTTTTGAGCGAATGAACCAATACGTGCATAATTAATGATTTGACAATGTAGTATTTCAATGGTTTAAAAATGATAATAAAAAAAAGCAACTGTATTATGGAAACAAAAGAACAAATAAAAATATTGTATTTAGGCTCAGACAGTGATAAAATAGCTGCTCTGTATAAAGATAAGCGTTTTAAAATGTATAAATTTACAGAACCTTTTGCAGCATCTTCTTTTTTGAAAAAAGAAAGAGTTCAAGCAATTATCTGTGATTTAAATTTAAAGAATTTTACCGGTATTGAGTATTTTGAGAATTTTCATAAAAACAGTAAATCTGCTAAGATTATCTTCTTTTTACTTCTTGAAACCTATGATAAAGAAATTATAAAAACTGCTTTAAAAACCGGTATTGATGACGTATATGTAGTTCCTTTAAATGCAGATACTGTTCATAAACGCATAGTATTTCTTTCCGAAATAAAAGGAGTAAGAAAAAAAAACAAAACCCAAATTGAAGAAAAGTACAAACTTCATTGGTCAAAAAGGTTGTTTGATATAGTGGTTGCATCAAGTGCACTTATACTTTTAAGTCCGCTATTATTAATCATTATAATACTGATTAAACTTGAATCAAAAGGAAGCATTTTTTATGTATCTAAAAGAGTGGGAAGAGGCTATAAAATTTTTGATTTTTATAAATTTCGTTCTATGTATGAGGGAGCTTATGCTAAATTAAAA
>JALWNR010000088.1 GCA_027083715.1 Bacteroidales bacterium | reverse complement strand
AAATAAATCTGCGAGAACCACGAACAGCAATTATCGGGATTGATGAATTTGAGTATTTTTTAGATCGAAATGAGCTTAGTAATTGGGTTTACAAAGTAAACGATTATGAAAAAATAAAAAAACGTTTTTTAGATGCAAACTTATCAGAAAGATTAATTGTAAAACTGGAATTACTACTAAGACAAACACACAAGCCTTTGGCAGTACGATCATCAGGCTTATTTGAAGACTCACTGATGCAACCCTTTGCAGGTATTTTTGCTACATACATTTTACCTAACTCACATGAAAATTTACAAATTAGATTACATCAAGTTTGTCAAGCAATAAAGCTGGTTTATGCATCTGTTTTTTCAAAAACTTCACGCGATTACATCAATGCTATAAATTATAAAATTGAAGAAGAACGCATGGCTGTAATTATTCAAGAGCTTGTTGGCAACAAATACAACGAAGTATATTATCCGCACATAAGCGGCACTGCACAATCATACAATTATTATCCGTTTGCACATATGGAACCAGAAGACGGTTTTGCTGTATGTGCCATTGGGTTAGGCACTTATGTGGTTTCCGGCGAAAAAGCCTATCGCTTTTGCCCAAAATACCCAACATTAGTTAACAACAGTCCCAAAGACCAGTTTTTAAATTCGCAAGTTGAGTTTTATGCAGTAAACCTTGCAGATAAGGCAATTAATCTTCTGAAAGGCGAAGAAGCAGGTTTGGTAAGATTAGATATTTACGATGCTGAACATCATGGAAATTTAAAACATACAGCATCAGTTTACGATCCCGAAAATGATATTATATCACCCGGCTTAGATAAAACAGGACCACGTATCATTAACTTTGCAAATATTCTGAAATACAATTATATACCGTTATCTGAAACAATAAGTTCTGTACTCGATATTGTTAAAGAAGCCTTAGGAAGCCCTGTTGAAATAGAGTTTGCAGTTGATTTAAATAAAGATTTTGACCGGCGTGCTACATTTTATCTTTTGCAAATCAAACCATTAATAGGCAATTCTGATGACTATGTAATTGATTTAGACAAAATTGATCGTAACAGCTTAATTTTATACACCGAAAACGGTATGGGAAACGGACAAATTGAAGATATTAGTGATGTAATTTATGTAGATAAAGATACTTTTGACAAATCAAAAACCAAAGAAATTGCCTTAGAAATTGAAGAACTAAACAAAAAAATGGGTGAGGAAAATATAAAATACATACTCATTGGTCCCGGACGCTGGGGAACACGCGACCCATGGATAGGGATTCCTGTAAACTGGACACAAATATCAAATGCAAAAATAATTGTTGAAACCAGCTTGGCAGATTTTCCTTTGGATGCTTCGGCAGGTTCACATTTTTTTCATAATGTAACATCCATGAATGTTGGTTATTTTTCCATTCAACATCATTCAACAAAGTGCATGATTAATTGGGACATTTTGGCAAAACAGCAAATTATTGAACAAAAAAAGTATATTAAACATATCCGTTTTGAAAAACCTTTAATTATAAAAATGGATGGTAAAAAAAGAATTTCACTAATCCAGTGGAAAAAAGACTAATTTGCTTGCAAATATTAAGTATAAATACAACATTTGTTTTTTATCACATAGCACAGCTTTCCAAA
>JALWNR010000087.1 GCA_027083715.1 Bacteroidales bacterium | reverse complement strand
GTACTTAAAAACACAAACAGATGAAAAAAATAATTTTATTTTTGTTTACAATTGTTTTAATTTCAGTTAATTTTGAACTTTATGCACAAAATTTTACAGGAGGATTAATTACCGGACTAAGTACAAGCCAAATTGATGGCGACACACAAGGTGGATATAATAAATTAGGCTTTTATGGTGGCTTTACCGTTGAAAGGAATTTAGGGGACCTTATAGGTATAAAATCCGAATTATATTACATCACCAAAGGGGCAAAAGAAAATATTAACGGTATTGAAATATTTAAAACCAAGCTTTCATACATCGAATTACCGGTAATGTTAAAAATAATGCCGGTAAAACATGTAGAGCTGGATGTTGGTTTAGCTTTTTCATACTTGATAAAAGCCAGAATGTGGAGTTTAGGCGAAGAATATCCACAAGGAGTTGTCGATGTTAAAGATACTCAATTCAGTGCAATAGCATCGGGCAGTTATTTTTTTACCGATAAAATGGCTTTTAATGTGCGTTTTGATTACGGTTTTTTGCCTATTAAAAATAATCCCAACTGGTATAGTAATAATTTGAGTTTCGGAATAATTTACTTATTCAACTAATATGAGAATACTTCATACATCCGATTGGCATTTGGGCAAAAAATTAGATACATTTAGCCGATATGATGAGCAAGAAGCTGTTTTGAAAGAGATTACAGCTATTGCTAAAAAAGAAAAAGTGGATGCTGTGCTTATAGCCGGTGATTTGTTTGATACATTTAATCCACCTGTTGAAGCCGTTGAGCTATTTTATCGAACACTTAAAAATTTAAGTCGCATGGGTCGCTGCCCTGTTATTGCTATTGCCGGTAATCATGATTCTCCCGAGCGTATTGAAGCACCTGACCCCTTAGCTCGTGAATTGGCAATTATCCTATCGGGATATCCGCTTACTGAAATTCGCCCGATTAATAACGATGCAGGAGTAAAAATCTTAAAAAGTGAGTCAGGGTTTATAGAATTAAAAATTCCTAAATTCAACTACCCTTTACGTATAATTTTAAATCCGTATGCTAATCAATTTCGCATGAAAAAATATTTGGGAATTGAAGATGAAGAAAGTGAATTGCGTGAACTTTTGCAAAGCAACTGGCAAAAAATTGCCAATAAACATTGTGATAATAAAGGAGTGAATATTTTGCTTTCGCACATGTTTTTCGTACAGAAAGGAACAGAAACACAAGAAGAGCCAGACGATGAAAAGCCTATTTTGCATCTTGGAGGAGTACAAGCATTATATCCCGAAAATATACCTCCACAAATACAATATGCGGCAATTGGGCATTTACACCGTAAACAAATCATTAGTAATTATCCTTGTCCTGTGGTTTATTCCGGTAGTCCGCTTTCTTATAGTTTTAGCGAAGCTAATCAGCAAAAATATGTGCAGATAATTGATATTGAGCCTAATAAAAAAGCAAAAATACAAGCAATAGAATTAAAATCAGGAAAGAAACTATTACGAAAATCTTTTAATGATGTTGATAAAGCAGTAGAATGGCTTACCGAAAATCAAGATAGTTTAATTGAACTAAGCATAGAAAGCGAAGATTTTTTAACCGCAGATGAACGCAAACGATTAAAAAATGCACATCAAGGAATTATTAATATTATCC
>JALWNR010000086.1:6607-7641 GCA_027083715.1 Bacteroidales bacterium | reverse complement strand
CCTTTAAAAGGCAATAAAATTAAATTCTAATATCTTGATTTTCAATAAATTAATTCACTTTTCACTCTTCACCCTTCATTTTTTAGCGAACTATTGTTATTACGATATTCTAATATACTACCTGTATTCAATTAAAGATTGTATTTGTTCTTTGATTTCTTCCATAAGTATAGGGACATCAGTGTTTTTGATATGATCAATATCGACAGGTTCACCAAACTTCATCAAAATTTTACCGGGGTATAAAAGAATAGTGCCTTTATGGTTAATATCAAAAATTCCCGAAACACCTATAGGAACAATAGAAACACCAGCATCTTGTGCCAGATGAAAAGGTAGTTTTTTAAAGTGTCCTATTTTACCGGTCATGGTTCTACTTCCCTCTGGAAAAACAACAATTGAGGTGCCCGACTTTAATTTTTGTTTGGCAATGCCTACACTTTTTAAAGATTCAGGTACGCTTTTACGATTAATCGGGATATTTTGGTATTTTTTTGCCAACAAGCCATACAATGGCCAACTGAAATGTTCTTTTGCTTCTAATGCACTGATATATTGTGGTAAAAAAGCTGCCATTAAAGGTGAATCTAAAAGGCTGACATGATTAGGCATATAAACATAAGCTTTGCTTTTGTCAAAATTTTTTGGTAAAATTATTTTTACTCGAATAAAAATTGCATGAAACATAAATTTCAACATTGCTTTAAAAGCATGATTAAATTTTTGTGGTGTTGTAAATGACATACCTGCAATTCCTATTAATGCAATTATCACAAAAATACTTCCGCCTACCAGCCAAGCATATCCTGTATATACGTATCTGAATATTTTCATAAGAGCATACCGGTAAATTTTAAAATTGTGGAAATAAAATCAGGACACAAAAATAGAAATTGCCTTGTGAACACAAAAAATTTCAGCCGGTAGTTTACAACATAGTTCACCATCAGGTGATAGTTGCATTTGCTTGTTTGTTTCAAAACGAATGTTTGCCGCCTGAATATATTGGACAAATGGAGTGTTTATATGAGTAC
>JALWNR010000086.1:0-6597 GCA_027083715.1 Bacteroidales bacterium | reverse complement strand
ACCATCAAAAGTTTTCGGAAAAGTTTTCAGTAAATTTAAACGACTGAGTGTATCTACAATAATTAAATCTAATTTTCCGTCATTAATTTCTGCTTTTGGTGCAATTAAATAATCGCCTCCTGTGTATTTTGAATTTGAGACAATCACGAACACATTATTTAAATCAAATTCTTTTTTATCGGCAATTAATTTTATAGGATTGGTTTTAAGTTTAAGAGTATTATATAAAACTCCTAATGTGTATGATAACTTGTTGAATATCTTTAAATTAGATGCTGTTTGTGTGACGTCGCTAATAAAACCTAAACCCATCATATTGGCAAAATAAAACGTATTATCAACTGTTTGTACTTTTGCAATATCAAATTTTTGAGTTTTACCTTCTGCAATAACACGGATAAAATCTTCCAAACTATTCGTGTTGTCCAAAACATCGCGCGAAAGCGAATTCCCGGTACCTACCGGCAGGATACCAAGTGGTGTATTGCTCCTTGCCGAATTTTTCATATAACCGTTTAAAACGTCGAAAAAACTCCCATCTCCACCCGCTACAAGTAAAGCTTGATATACACTCAAATCAATATCTTTTACCAATTCTATGGCATGACGCGGATAGCCTGTAAATAAAAAATCTGCATCAATCAAATACTGCTTAAATAACAGTTTAATTTCCTTAAGATATTTTTGTGCTTTACCTTCGCCCGCAGCCGGATTATAAATACATAATGCTTTCATTCAAATCTAATTTTGTCGAAAAATAGAGTTTTTATTTTGCAATTGCAAAAGATGAGTTTGTTTCCCCGAGTGAAATTACTTTTTGGGTTTAATCACTTTTTTGTGTTTAGGGCACTCCTGAAAATCCCAATTTCTGCGTTACTTTGAACTTAGCCGCAATAATTACCTTCGGTGATGTGCTTCGCAGTTCATGAAATTCTTTTTATGCAGATACAAGGCATCGAATTCCGCCGACATATCTTTATATTTCAAGGAATTCGTAACGAAGTAGATGCGTGAAGAGAATTTCAAGCAACACCCAAATTTGAGTGCGTTTATTTTGTAATAAATCCAGCTTAATGTGTTGCTAACAAAGATATTACAATACAGCTATGACAAAAGCGGTGAATTTTGCGGGTTAGAGTTTTTAGTATCTTATCCGTAAAATCTTTGCATTTTTTGGCAAAACATTAATAACAATACTTCGTTAAGTCATAGGTTAATATGTTAGTAATGAGTGTTTTATAATAACTAACGATTGCTTTTTAAGACTCTGATAGTAATATGTTTTTAAAAATCACCGAACTATTGTAATAAGGAAACAACTTTAATAGCTTAAAAGTTCTGCGGTAATCCAAGTAATCTGTGGATATATTTTATCCACAAATGAACTCAAATTATCGCAGATTTTACACCAAAGGTGTAAGTTTGTGTTCTAATCAGTGCCTCTTAGAGGGCTGATAACTGACTGTATTAAAATTACTTATGTGTGAAAAAAACTTGAGAATTTAGCAGTCTGCCGGAGGTGGACAATAGCGATAGAAAAATATTTTAAACCACTATTACACTCCGTTTGGGGTGCAATAATAGGGTTTTTTATTTATCGCTATTGATATTAAGCCGCTCTGAGGCTAAGAGGATTATTTTAATTATTCCATTTTAGGCTAATTAATTCTCCTCCTTTTTTTCCTCCTTCATGTCCTAATTCAATTAAATAATCGGCATTTTTTAAAATATAAGGATGATGCTCACTTAAAATAATTGTGTTTCCGGCATGCAATAGTTCGTCAAAAAGAATAATCAAATTTTTAACATCTTCAAAATGCAGACCATTGGTTGGTTCATCAAAAAGATAGAGTTTTTTTCCTGTTTTTGCATTGATTAATTCAGCGGCAAGTTTTATTCTTTGTAATTCTCCACCCGATAAGGTTTTTAAGGATTGTCCCAATTTTAAATATCCTAATCCGGTTTTTTGCAGTATTTGAATTTTTGTATCTAATTTATTGAATTGACCAAATATTTGATAGTTTGTCAACTCATTAATGCTCATTTCCAAAATATCGGCAATATTTTTTCCGTTAATTGTGTGTTGAAGAGCTTCTTTTTTGTATCTTTTTCCACCGCACTGCTCGCATACAGTTTCAATATCTGCCAAAAAATCCATGCTCATTATAGTGTAGCCCATACCTTTGCAATGTTCGCATCGCCCGCCACCGGTGTGTAACGAAAAATAGTTTTTTTTAAGTTTCTTTACTTTAAAGTCTTCATTTTTCACAAAGAGTGTGGTAATTTCATCAAACAAACCGGTATAGCTTGCAACAGTTGTATTCGTTTTGCCTGTGGGTAAACTTTGGTTAGTGAAAACAATATCGGTAAATTGAGCAATATTTGCAAGGTTTTCATTTTGGGCGTAATTCTTTCTATTTTTAAAAAGGTAATATATTTCATTTAATAATGATGATTTTCCGCTACCTGATTTGCCATGCAGTACGTTTAGTACTCCTTCAAAAAAATCTATATCAAAATTTTTCAGGTTATTGAAATGTGCATTTCTAATTTTCAGGGCAATTTTATCCGATTTTATTAATGAGCGTAGCAATGGTATTTTTTTATTTCTAATATATTTAGCCGTTAAAGATACTTGCGAAGCAAGTATCTTTGTTAAATTGCCTTGCGCAATAATTTCACCACCGTAAATGCCTGCTCCTTTACCCAATTCAAATAAATAATCTGCTGCACGAATAAAATCTGCATTGTGTTCCGAAATTAATAGAGTATTACCCAAATCGCGTAATTCTTTTAAAATATCAATTAATTTTTGATTATCTGAGGGATGTAAACCCGCACTAGGTTCGTCCAGTATGTAAGTAATACCTGATAAACCGGAACCTAACATTCCTGCAAGGCGAATGCGTTGTGCTTCTCCACCGGAAAGTGTGTTTGTTAATCGGTTTATACTCAAATAAGATAAACCTACGGCATCTATTTTTTGCAAACGCCTGATAATTTCTTTGGATAATAGTTCAAAAATAGATCTTTCAGTTGTAACTAATTGTTTTCCGGTTGTTTGCATAAAACGGATACTCTCCGTTACAGATAAGGCACTTAGCGAGCTGATGTCTAATTCGGAAATTTTTACCGAAAGCGATGTGGGGTTTAAGCGTTTACCTTTGCATGTATTGCAAAGCACTTTTTTCATTAAAGGAAGTAGGCTTTCTGCTCGTTTGTCGGCTTCTTTTCGTTTATATTCTTCCAAGATATGTCCTGAAAAGCCAATCCATTTTGATTTAAACTCTTGCACACCTTCCCGTTTTCCACGCTTAAAATGCCATTTAATTTCAAATTCTTCATCACCACAACCGTAAAAAGCAATTTTCTTTTCTTTTTCAGATAAATCTTTCCAAGGTTTTAAAAAATCAATACCTTTTTCTTTGCCAAGGGTTTTTAATATGGCAATATATTGTCCGTTCGGATCACCGTAGAATTTACCGGTTTTGCTTCCGTCCATAGCTCCGGCAAGTATAGATTTATTATTATCTGTGATTACTTTTTTTATATCAGGCTGATAGCTAAAACCAAGACCACCACATGCCTGACACCATCCTTGTGCTTGATTGAATGAAAAGTGTGTTGCTGTTAAATCATCTTTTTGCTCAGGAAAGCGTAATTGACCAATGCGGGAATATAATAAACGGTAAAAATCATAAATTTCTGTTAATGTACCTACGGTTGAATGTGCATTGGCTTTTAATCGTTTTTGCTCCAAAGCAACAACAGGTGTTAGTCCGCTTGCATGTACAAAATCAGCTTGCTTGATACTTCCTAATTGGCTACGCACATAAGGCGAAAAACTTTCGTTGAATATTTTTCGGCTTTCTGCATAAATTGTATTGTAAAGCAATGATGATTTCCCGCTGCCCGAAACACCTGTAAATACCACTAACTTGTTCACAGGTATTTCTATATCTATATTTTTTAAATTATTGGTTGAAATTCCTTTGAAAATTATAGGTGCGTCTGTTTTTATTTCAGGTTTAGCCGGTTGTTTTTCATCTTTATTGTTTTTGAGTTTTTTTAAAAATTTGCCGGTAAGTGAATTGCTATTGGAAATCAATTCTTCCGGCTTACCGCTGAAAATAACATTCCCTCCGTTTTTGCCACTTCCTTGACCTAAATCAATCACAAAATCAGCTTGTTGAATAAAATGTAAGTTATGCTCAATTACAAAAACAGAATTACCTTTATCAATTAATTTTTGCAAAAATTTAAAAAGGATAAAAATATCGTGTAAATGTAAACCACGAGTTGGTTCATCTAAAAAATATAAAGTTTTTCCGGTAGAAGGACGGCTTAATTCGGCAGCTAATTTTATGCGTTGTGCTTCACCGCCTGATAAAGTAGATGAGCGTTGTCCAAGTTTCAAATAACCCAATCCCAAATCATTTAAAATTGATAAATAGCCTTTTATTTTAGGTTCGTCTTTAAAAAAATTATAAGCTTCGCTTATGCTCATATTCAGGATATCATAAATACTTTTATTTTGATATTTAACGGATAAAAGCTGCTTTTTGAAACGTTTCCCGTTACATGCAGGACAAACGGTTTCAATATTCTCTAAAAAGTGCATCCCAGTTTGTATGTATCCTGCACCCTCGCAGCGTTCGCATCGCCCGCCTTTTGTATTGAAAGAGAAGTGAGATTTATTAAAATTCAAGCGCTTAGCATCCTGTAATTTGGAATATAAATTACGAATTTCATCAAAAAGTTTGGTGTAAGTAGCCGGATTACTCCGTGATGTTTTTCCAATGGGTGATTGGTCAATCTCAATAAGTTTATCAATATGTTCAATGCCTTCAATTTTATCAAAATCACCGTAATAAACAGGAGTCTTTTGTAGTTTTGAGCGTAAATAATTAGCCAAAGTATATTTTAATAAAGAAGATTTTCCTGCACCTGAAACCCCTGTAAGTGTAGTGATTGTATTTAAAGGAAAAAATACATTAATATTTTTCAGATTACGGGACTTTGCACCATATATTTTCAAAAATTTGCCGTTTCCGGAATTTTTTTGTCGCTTAATTTTCAAATTTTGTGATAAAAATGCCGCTGTTTTACTTTCGGGAATTTTATGGTATAAACTATCCCATTGCGGTAACTTTCCTTGATACAATATGTTGCCTCCGTATTCTCCTGCTTTGGGTCCTAATTCAATTATATAATCGGCTTGCCGGATGATTTGCTCGTTATGATCAACTACTACAACAGTATTACCTATATTGCGTAAGTGAATAATTTTTTGCAATACTTTGTTTAAATCTGCTGCGTGAAGTCCGGCAGCAGGTTCGTCAAAAACGTAAAGTACCCCACGCAAGCGACTGTTTATTTGAGTACTCAGACGTATGCGAGCAGCTTCGCTACCTGATAAGCCTGAGGCTTCCCTGTTGAGTTGCAAATATCCCAAACCTAAATCTTTTAAAAGTTGCGTTTGTTTTAAAATTTCATTACAAATAGCACCTACGGTCTTCTTTTCACTATCGCTATATATTAAATTTTCAAAAAAATGATGTAATTCATTAATACTTAGTTCTAATAAATGTGCAATATTATTGTTATGGAATGTTACACTTAACGCATTGGAGTTATAACGACTGCCTGAACAAGCTTCGCATTGTTGTGATTGTACAAAACGTAAAATATTTTTATTGCGGTCGCGTTTTAATATTTCTTCCATAACCGGAATTATTCCTTTATAATAACCTTCTTCTCGTGGTTTAGCAGTGATACCTTTCCATTTCATCCGACTTTCCAGTGAATGTTTCCCGAAAAGAATTTTGATTTTATTACTACCATAAAGCACTACATTTTTTTGTTCATTTGTTAAATTTTTCCATGGAATATCTACCGAAAAGCCTTCGGACTTACAGACTTGGTTCATTACATCGATAGTTACTTGCGAATAAACTGTATATCCACTTGGCGTAGTAATAACTAAAGCTCCTTCACGTAATGTTTTGTTTTCATCGGCAATGAGTAGTTCCGGTTGAATACGTTCTACAACTCCCAAACCTTTACAAACCGGACAAGCTCCTTCGGGTTTATTAAAAGAAAAAAGCGAACGATTGATTTTTAGTGAGGAATTATTGCTTTTACCAAAGCGTGCAAATAATAAGCGTAATATATCGTGTAAATTGCTTAAAGTAGCTACCGTTGCACGCGGAGAGCTGATATAGTTTTTTTGTTCTAAGCGAATAGCTGGACGTAAACCACTAATGTATTCCACATTTGGACGTTGTAATTTGTTTAATAATTGCCGTGTATGAATTGAATAAGTTTCTAAATAAGTTCGTTCAGCAGCACGGTAAAGCACATCTATTGCCAGAGTGGATTTGCCCGAACCGGAAACTCCGGTAATCACTGTAAAACTGTTGTGTGGAATTGCAACATCAATATTTTTTAAATTATGATGGGTTATATTTTTTAGTATGATTTCATTCATTGTTCTGTACTGTTTTTTTGAGCTCGGCAAGTTCATTATTTTTTTAAGAATTTACAAAAAAAAGAAAAGTGATAGAATTGATTTTTCAAAAATTAATTGGGTAATAA
>JALWNR010000085.1 GCA_027083715.1 Bacteroidales bacterium | reverse complement strand
TATATATCGGTAATTTGTGTACCAATAATTGTGCTTACTGCGGATACAAAGCATCAAACAAGGAGGTTGAAAGGGTAACACTCGACAGGGAGGAGATTATCCGACAGGTAAAAGCCCTTGAAGATACAGGACAAAAGCGGTTGATTTTAGTGTACGGAGAGCACAAAAAGTATGGACCGGAATTTATTGCTGAATCGGTACGTACTGTTTACAAAGTAAAAAGCGGAAACGGAGAAATACGCCGTGTAAATATTAATGCCGCTCCACTCGATATTGAAGGTTTTAAAACGGTAAAAGATTCGGAAATAGGAACTTATCAGATTTTTCAGGAGACCTATCATCCTGAAACATATAAAAAAGTGCATCTGACCGGTAAAAAGCGTGATTACGATTGGCGACTAACTGCACTCGACCGTGCAATGGAAGCAGGAATTGATGATGTAGGTATTGGTGCATTATTCGGTTTGTACGACTGGCGTTTTGAGGTGCTTGCCCTGATACGTCATGTAAATCATTTTGAGGCGGTTTATAATGTAGGTCCGCACACAATTTCTTTTCCCCGCATCCAGCATGCATCCGAGCTGGATATTGATAAATCGTATCTGGTTAGCGATGAGGATTTTACCAAGCTGGTTGCTATTTTACGTTTGGCAGTACCATATACCGGACTGATTTTGACTGCTCGTGAATCGCCGGAAATCAGGGATGAAATCATGCAGTTTGGTGTTTCTCAGATAGATGGAGGAACTAACATCGAGATGAAAGCCTATGCTGAAAAGAAAGATGCGCACAATCAGGATATTAACAAAGAACAGTTTAAAATAAACGATGATCGTTCCTTAAACGAGATAATGGACGATTTGATTGAGCATAAATTTATTCCTTCATTTTGTACAGCCTGCTATCGTTTAGGCAGGACAGGAGAGCACTTTATGGAGTTTTCCGTACCCGGATTTATTAAACGCTACTGTACGCCCAATGCCATTTTAACTCTGGTGGAATATTTGGAAGATTATGCGCCGGAAGAAACAAAAGAGCGCGGATATCAGCTTATTGAGGAAAAAATGGCAGAGATTGAAGACCAAAAGTATGTTGAAAAAGTGCGTGAGCGTATTGAAAAGATAAAATCAGGAGTCAGGGATTTGTATTTTTAACCGCAATAATTCATGAAATTCTCTTTATGCAGATACAAGGCACCGAATTCCGCCGACATATCTTTATATTTCAAGGAATTTGTAACGAAGTAGATGCGTGAAGAGAATTTCAAGCGACACCCAACCTTTAGCCTCATGAGCCGAAGGCGAATAAATCTGAGTGCGTTTGTTTTGCGATAAAACTCACTTAATGTATTGATAATAAATGCATTGTAACACAACCGTAACAAAAGCGGTGAACTGCGAAGCACCTCACCAAAGGTAATTTTGCGGGTTAAGTAACATCATGAAAACAAACAGGAAAAAACACTGGGAAAAAGTTTATCAAACAAAAAGTCCTGAGCAGGTAAGCTGGACACAAACAGTTCCAAAAACTTCTTTGGAGTTTATTTTGTCATCAGGTTTATCTCCAAAAGCAAAAATTATAGATGTGGGCGGAGGCGATAGTAATCTGGTTGATTTTTTGTTGGATAAAGGTTTTGAAAATATCACGGTTTTAGAT
>JALWNR010000084.1 GCA_027083715.1 Bacteroidales bacterium | reverse complement strand
TTACATCTCCAACTAATTTTAAGGCTGTTGCTCCTTTTTTCTCAACAAATTCCCCTTCTTTTATAAATTTTAATTTAGAAGCAAGTTGTTCATCAACTACAAAAATTTTTGCGTCTTCTTTTTCAATTACTGATTTTTCGGTATCTAATATAGCTGCATTTTCAGGTCCTGCTTTACCAATTTTAGACATTAAATCAAGCCACTGTTTATTATTATATTCAATTCTTTTATTGATGATAGCTTCTAATTCCGGAAATTGTATTTTTTGAGTTCTACCACCATATCGGAAATATATTTCACCATTTTTTATTGTTTGACCTTTCCCTTCGTCTTTTTTTGCAATAATAGGTTTTACTTTCGCTTGATAAATTTTAAAAATCCCAAAAGATTTTTCTTGGAACTGATATAAACTTGCTTCCCATTCGATATGTCCTGAAAATATTTCTAACAAAAATCCCGTGATTTTTTCTGGATCTATTTTTTCAAACTGATTTATTGAATTATTAGATAAACCAATAGGTATTCGTGGTGCATCTTTAACTCCAAAAATTAAATATCCCCCTTTATTATTAGCAAAAGCTGCAAAATCCTTAAAGTAATCAGCAAGTCCTGAAAAGTTAAATTGTTCTTTAAATTCAAGTTCTTGACTTTCCCTATGATAAAGATAGCCTGTTTCTGTTATTCTTAAAAATTCTTTTATTTTATTTTCATCTATCATATTTGATGAATATTACTTTTTTCAACATAATAACGCAGAACGACCCGCTAAACGCAGTTCCGCACTGAGGGCGGTTCTGTGAGCGCTTGCGCTCAACAGAAGTAAAGCCCGCGGGCGGGACCAAATTGCTTTTAGCATATGTTCCGGCACGTTTTGTTCGATGCCGTCCTTCGGGCGCAAGCCGTTTATCAAAGATACGAAAAAAGCAATTTGGTTTAGCGGGTCGTTCAGGCACATTTTCCAAAATACCGGGAGTTTTGCCGAAGGCGAAACCTAGGGATTTTGGTCGCCCGAAGGGCGAATGTGCCTGACGGTTATGTGTATGAGTAGTGGCGGGATTTTCCGCACTTACTTTCATATTTGCACTACCGTTTGATTTTATTTATATTGCTCATTTTTGCACTTTGCCCGCCATTACTTGTACACAATGTTGGCAGCTGGCTATTTTAATCTATATCTATTTTTTCTTTGTTCAAATGCATATTTTCCACCTTCAAGAATTGAACAAACTTTTTCAATTATAATATCATTTTCTAATGAACCACTGCTGTATGAAAGCATTTCTTCTGTATTTTGTGCAATAATTACTTGCTCTGCATCTGAATTAATTACCAAATTAGCATTGTGTGTAACAATTATTACCTGTCTAAATTTCTTAATAGATTTAAATATCCCAACTAACTCGTTTATTATAAATTGGTTGTCTAAATCATCTTCTGGTTGATCATAAATTATTGGTGTAGAAAAAGCACTTGTTGCTAATTTCAAACATAAATATACTGTTCCTCTCTGCCCAACTGATATTTTATCCAATGTTTTATTTTTGTATGTAGTCTCTGGTTGAACATATAGGTATTTTTGCCTTTTCTTTATATTGTAAAAATAGTCTTCAAGATCTTCTATATAGTAATAATCTTTATTTGCAACAATTTCATCTTCTAATTTGTTTTTGAG
>JALWNR010000083.1 GCA_027083715.1 Bacteroidales bacterium | reverse complement strand
CTATCAAAAACTACATCACCAAGACCCAAATTTAGGGAATCAATTTTGAGCATTAAATTTTTACGTAAAACATTGTCTAATTTAAAATCTAAATTATTGAAAGGAACATTTTTAACATAAATTGATTTTAAACGAGGACTTAATAATTTCGCAGGATCAAAAGCCTTTCTCTTTACTTTTTCTACCTGCGGATTAATAATAAGGTTTAGTTTAGGCTCTAAAATGGTAATATCTTTGATTTCAACTTTCTTAGTTTTGTAATATTTCCAAAACGACATTCCGCTAAGCGAAATAGTATTAAAACTTGCAGAAACAATGCTTCTTAAAACACCGGTTTCCACACTATCACGCATTCCTTCTTTGGCTTCAATTTTTATTCCGCTAATTTCAATATCTCCATCCAAAACATGAAAATCAACATCCTGATATTCAATATGATAAAAACTACTATCGCTTCGTTCAATTATTTTATCTAACTCTTGCTTAACTACTGTTTCCAACAAAATATCAACCTTATGAGCAGCTACTGTCAGAACAATGAGTAATACCCCAAAAATAATCAATAATACTCTATGAATTTTTCGCATAAAAATGTTCAGGAGTTTTATAAAATTTGGATAATCAGATTAATTATTCAGGCTAATAAAATTATTAAGAAAATGGCATAAGACAAAATAATACTCTATAAATTTTATAATTTACATACAGGATTTATCTTTGTTGCTAAATGAACGAGTAATATGAAAATTATAAAATTGTGGATAACTCCAATAGTAATAGCAGTTTTGATAGTATTTGCTTTACGCATGTCTCTTTTTACTTTTTATGTGGTGCAATCGGGAAACATGAAAAATACACTGCATAAGAATGATATTGTTTTGATCCAAAAACACGGAAATATTAAACGAAACAATATTGTACTTCTATCTTTAAATAATCAGGAGGCTTTAAGCCGGTGTATTGCTATTCCAAATGACACAATATCAATACATAAAGCCGAAATTTTACTTAATGGCAAAGTCTTTAAATATGCTAAGCATCCCAAAGTAAGAATTAAGAAACCTTATGTTTTAAAGACCGATAGTTTTGTTCAAAAATTATTAATAGATAAAAATATTAATTTCAATAAATACCTGTCGGATTTTGGTGTTTATCAAATCAATACAGATTATTATACTCTAAAAAAATTAACAGAGTTTCCTGTATGGCTTTCGATAAAAAAATCACTATTACCTGCAGGATTATACGATGATCGTATTCGAAACTTGGTAAACCGTTTTTATTGGAATCAAGACAATACCGGTTTAATAATCATCCCTGCAAAGGGAAAGAAAATTGAATTAAACCTTTACAATTATGAATTATACAAAGGGATAATTAATCATGAAAGCCCAAAAAATTACAATCGCATTGGAAATAAAATATACTTAGATCATAAACCTGTAAAATACTATACATTCAGGTACAATTATTACTTTGTAATAAACGATAACCGTTCTACAATAAACGATTCAAGATACAACGGTTTTGTCAGAGAAGATAAAATTGCAGGTAAATTACTTGTCAAGTTTTAGCCTGAATATTATCTGCAAGCACATATGAGAAACGTTCACGAAACACAATCAGGTAATTAAACGCCTACTAAACAACAAGTTTCATGAATAGTTTTAAAA
>JALWNR010000082.1 GCA_027083715.1 Bacteroidales bacterium | reverse complement strand
ACAACCCACTTACCACAAAAGGTATCATAATAGCTACAGGACCTTTTGTAAGAGTTCCAAATCCTATAAATATAAAAGTTAGATAAATATAAATATTTTCCCTTTTTTCATAAAAAAGATAAATACTAAACATACTAAAAGCTATCCACATATTTAATAAACTATCAGCAATAGCAGCCTTTGCAATTATTGGAACTTGCAAAGAAGTGACCATAAAAAAAGCACTCAAAAATGCTAATTTACTATTTTTTAACATTCTTACAAAAAAATATATTCCAAAAGCCCAAATAGTAGCACTAATAGCAGAAGGAAGCCTTAATGCAAATTCATTAAGCCCAAAAAAAGAAACACTTAAAGCTTGTAACCAATAAATTAAAATAGGTTTATCAAATCTCAAATCACCATTTAAATAAGTAGTCAAAAAATTACCACTTGCAAGCATCTCTCTCGTAGCTTCACTAAAAGCCCCTTCATCTAAATCAAACAAAGGAACATTTAAATGAAAAAAACTAATATAAATACCAATCGATAAAGCAAATAAATATAAAAAATCTTTTTTAGTTAAATTAAAAGTCATCAAAATTTAAACTACCTTTTGAATAATTAGTAACATTTCCTTCAAAGAAATTTGTTTTTTGTTCATTAAAACTACTAAAACTATCAAACCAACTTAAAGGATTTTTTTGTCCTACTTCAGGGAACATCTCTTCAAGACCTATAGCTTTTAATCTTTTATTTGTTAGATATTTTATAAATTTATCAATAAGTTCATTACTAAAACCTAAAATAGCCTCTTCAGTAATATATTCACCCCATTTTCTTTCAAGTTCATATGCTTGATAAAACATATCTTTTACATTATTTATAACTTTTTCAGTAAATAAAGATGGATATTCTTTTTGTATTTCTTTATAAATATTTGCAAACAATTGAAGATGAGTTACTTCATCTCTTTGAATAAATCTAATCATCTGTGCACTTCCAAGCATCTTCCCAGCTCTTGCAAGTACATATATTCCAGCAAATCCACTATAAAAATAAATCCCTTCTAAACATTGATTTGCTACTATCATATAAATTTTAGCTTCATCATCCCCATCAATAGCTCTTTGTCCATATTGTTCATATACATTACCAATAAATTCATTTTTTGATTTTAATTCTTTATCATCTCTCCACATTTCATAAATTTCTTCAGTATTTAAAGAGATACTATCAACCATTACTGCATAGCTTTGAGCATGTAATGCTTCTTCAAAACTTTGTCTAACTAAACACATATTAACTTCAGGTGCTGTTATCCAAGGATTTACATTATCTACTGTATTATTTGTTTGGATAGAATCCATAAATATAAGTTGGCTTAAGACCTTATCATACATCCTTTTTTCCGAAGGAAGTAGATTTCTATATTGTCTTGCATCTTCTGTTAAATCCACTTCTTTTGGAAACCAAGTATTAGCAAGCATCATTTCCCAAAGATTATAAGCCCATCTATAAGAAAGATTATTAAGATTAATTATCCCTTCACTACATCCATTTATAATAGAAGTTGTTGAACCTTTATACATAGGACAATCATAATTAAACAGTTTCTTTTTCATTAAAATCCTTTTACAAAAAAGTAGGCAAAAATTATACTATTATTAACTTAAAAATAAGTTATATATTTGTTGCATGGAAACATTAACTCGCAAAGAAGAAGAAATTATGCAAATCCTATGGGATTCGAAAGAGGCTTTTGTAAAAGATATTATTGAAAAATTGCCCGAACCCAAGCCGCCATACAATACGATTTCATCGGTAGTGCGGATTTTAGAAAAAAAAGGTTTTGTCGGGCACAAAGCATTTGGAAAAACGCATTTGTATTTTCCTGTTATTGAAAAAAAAGCCTATCGCAAACATGCTTTTAAAAATTTAATAAAAAGCTATTTTGAAGGTTCTTATAAAAATGTAATCTCTTATTTGGTAAAAGACGAAGAACTTTCGGAAAAGGATTTACTGGAATTAAACGAATTGAAAGAATTATTAAAGTCAAAAGAGAAGTAAAATGTTAGTATATCTGATAGAAGCAGCTATTGCATTCAGCATCATGTATGCTTTCTACCAATATGTGTTTTTTCAAACAACACATTTTGAGTGGAACAGAGCCTACTTTTATTTTGCCGTTTTTATCAGTCTGGCACTTCCTCTGATACCTTTCCCTTTAAAAGTAGATTTTTCAGGGAGTATTCACCCTAATTATATTTTAAATCCGGTAACAGGCGAAAATCTGATAATATACAGAGAGCACACGGGAATTTTTACAGAAATAGCCCGTTGGTTGAATTCAGGAAGCTACCTGAATATCAGGAATATAATTTATATTATTTATTTTTCGGGTGTTTTAAGGTTTTTGTATTTGTTTGTCCGTAATCAGCTGGAAATATATTATTTAGTAAAGCATTCAAAAACAATTAATCACAAAAAATGGACACAGGTGCTTATTGATGAAAACGAAACGGCTTTTAGTTATTTCAGGTATATTTTTACGGGTAAAAATTATGAACAACTAAGCAAAGAAGAACAAAATAAAGTATTAGAACACGAAAAAGTACATGTGTTTGAATTGCATTCGCTGGATATTTTACTGTATGAACTGTATGAAATTATACTCTGGTTTAATCCTTTTGTGCGAAAAGCAAAAAAGACACTCAAAGATTTACATGAATATATTGTGGATGTACGTATTACACAATCAGCAAGTAAATACCGGTATGCAGATTTGTTGATAAAGCTTTCTACGGGAAAACCCAAAACAAAATTAGCCAATTTGTTTTCGCGTAACCCTTTGAAAGACAGAATAAGATTGCTGGCTTTCCCCGAAGGGGAACAACTGAAAAAGTTCCGCTTCATAACCGGTATTCCGGTAATTATTTTTATACTGTTAAGCTATAGTTTTGTAATCAGCAGTTTTAATCTGGCTACAAACAATTTGCAAATTACCGGTAAAACAGCATTTTCACCTCCGGTTGATTATGGAACGGGAATTATCAGCGGATATTTTGAAAATAAAGAACTTAAAAGCAATGATAATTATAAAATTATTGCAGCCCATCGTGAAATTACTTATGCAACCGAAAGTTATCAGGAAATAAAATCATGTGGCGATGGCGAAGTAGCTGATATCACGCAAAAAGATGACTGGGGATTGATAATTGTTGAAATTACGATAAAACATAACAAAAAATTCAGTTCAAAATATAAGGGTTTGTGGAAATCTAAAGTTGAAAAAGGCGAAAAAGTAAAGGCAGAACAGATTATTGGTTTAATGGGCGATAAAAGATTGTATGAGTCATTCAGCTTTCAGTTATTGCAAAACGGAAAATCGGTTAATCCGCTGAAGTTTATTCAATGACTGTACAAGAATGACTATTAAACTTTGCACTTTTAACTAAATATCCATGGGGTTTTGCATAATGATTTTTCAAATGCGAGTGTTTCCTAGGTGTTCTTTGAAAATTGATTTATCAAGGCTTTCAAAATTTTAAAAGCTCGATTTTACTTCTGTAAATGAGTGTTTTAAAAATTTTGAGTAATGCAGAGAAAGCAATTTCCAGAGTTTACCAAAAGTATTAATTTAAAAAATCAGAGCCATGGAAAAAAGAAAAACAAAAAAGGCAGATTTGGAACGAAAACGCAGTATGTTTTTTCAAATCGGGTTAATTATTGCACTTTCGGTAGTGTTGGCAGCTTTTGAGTGGAGCAAGCAAATGTCAAAAAGTACCCTTGCATACAATGTAAACGGTATAGAGCTGGAAACAGAAATGATTCCGGTAACGAGAAAAAAAGAGGTTAAGCCGCCTTTACCGAAACATTACGAAAAGTTTGAAGTGGTCATTGATGAGGAGCCATTGGTAACAGAGTTTGAACCCTTTAATACTGAGGCAGAAGAAGGAGACAAAATTGAATTTCAAATTCCCGGAGAAATCATTGAAGAACCCGAAAAGGATTCAATTTATCAGATTCCTGAAAAACAACCTGTTCCTCCTGGCGGAATGATTGGTTTGCGCTATTATCTTGCAAAAAATATTAAATATCCGCGGGAGGCTGTTGCCAATGATATTCAGGGAAAAGTGTATATGCATTTTGTTGTAAATAAAAAAGGTTTAATTGAAAACGTACAGGTTTTACGTGGAGTTCATCCTCTTTTGGATAAGGAAGCATTGCGGGTAGTAAAAAATATGCCTAAATGGAAACCCGGAGAACAAGCAGGAAAGCCGGTAAGTGTATGGTTTACCATACCTATTGTTTTTGTATTGCAGTAAAAAATAAATTTTAAAGAATAAAAATTTTATAATTAAATCAAAAAATATATCTTTACACCCTCAATTATAGCACAGGGTGTAGCAGGTAAAATTTAAAGTGTTATAATTGTTAAATCTAAATTAGAACGAAAATGGAATTAAAAAAGAATCCCAAAGCAGATTTAGAACGTTGGAAGTCAACGTTGTTTATGCTCGGTTTAGTTATCTCCTTGGGCGTTGTTTTAGCCGCATTTAGCGTTACTCAAAAAAAATCGGCGGTAGATGAGTTGCAACGTCTGGAAGATGTTGATTTTGAAGATGAAGATATTCCGATAACCCGACAAGAGCAGCCACCGGAAGTAAAACCGCCACCACCACAACAAACCATTGAAGTTTTAACTATTGTGGACGATAATACTGAAATTGACGATGAGTTTGAAATGGATGATGTTGAAGCAGATGATGATACTCAGGTAGAGATTGTTGATTTAGGTGATGATGAAGAGGAAGAAGAGCCTGAAATTTTCTTTATTGTAGAAACAATGCCTGAGTTTCCGGGAGGAGAATTAGGATTGAGAAAATACATTGCCACGCATGTTAAATATCCTAATATTGCTCGTGAAAATGGAATTGAAGGTAAAGTTTATGTTCGATTTTGTGTAACATCAAAAGGAACTGTTGAAAAAGTATCAATTGCTCGTGGTGTTGACCCCATTTTAGATAAAGAAGCTTTACGCGTAGTTAAAGCATTACCTAAATGGAAACCTGGTGAACAAAGGGGTAAAAAGGTAAATGTTTGGTACACAGTACCTATTAACTTCCAATTACAATAAAATATTGAAATTTATATAAAAAAGCCCCTTAGGGGCTTTTTTTGTATAAGCAAGTTTGCATAATTACAGTATTGTACATATTTTTATTGAATTAAAATTTAGTAACAGCTTATCAGTTATTTTAACAGTACTTTAAATACAGAAACATGCAAAAAATATTTATTTTTCTTTTATTATCTGCATTTTTATTTTCATGTAATTCAGCCCAAAAAGAATTACAAAGAGGAAATTATGAAATGGCTTTTACCCGGTCTTTAAAAAAGCTGCAAAAAGACCCTAATGATCCGGAACAAGCCGAAATTTTTATCATTGCTTATAAAAAAGCAAATCAGACTGATATCGATCGTATTGAATACTTGAAATTATCCAATGATGATAATTCTTTAGATGAAATTTTCCGGCTTTACGACCGGTTAAACCGAAGACAACAACGTGCAGAAACAATTTTACCCATACGTGCCGGTGGAAAAACTTATGATTTTGAACATATAAACTACAATCAAAAACTGGTTGAAGCCAAAAAAAATGCGGCTTATGCTCATTACAGAAGGGGAGTGGAACTTTTAAAAATAGGTGATAAGTTATCTGCTCGAAAAGCATATTTTGAATTTCAAGCAGTAAGAAAATATTATGCAAATTACGAAGATATAGATCGCTTGCAACTTGAAGCAAAAGAAAAAGGCACTACTAATGTTTTGCTTACACCTATAAATAAAACCTATTCGCAATTGCCTCCACAATTTTTGGCAGATTTAGTTGATTACAGCATGCAAGATCTTGATGATGACTGGATTAGATATTATAATACCCCGCAAAAAAAATATTATGATTATACCGTTTTTATAAGTGTTGTTTCATCATACATAAGTCCTGATAATATGGAAAAAGAAAAAGAGGAGGTTTCTAAAAAAGTTAAAGACGGATTTCAGTATGTCTTAGATGCAAACGGTAATGTGATGAAAGATTCGCTTGGCAATGATATTAAAATTGATAAATACAAAACCATCTCCTGCACAATTACCCGAAAAATTCAGGATAAATCGGCGAAAATTGAGGCACGTGTAGAATATCAAGACAATAAAACTAAACGGATTATTAAAACTGTTCCTGTAAGCGGAAGCTATAAATTTCATTATGTTTCTGCAATGGCTAATGGTGATTTAAATGCACTTGATGAGGCTACAAGAAAAAATATCGGGCAAACTCCTAAAGCATTTCCAACAAACGAAGAAATGCTGAAATATGTAGGTATTGATTTGAAAAATGAAATTAAACAAGTTTTAATATCTAATAAAAAATATATAAAATAGCCTCTAAAAACTAAAAGTTCAAGACTTTTATCTGCCATTTGCTTTGATAAATTGCAAGTTTACTGTTGTAAATGAGTGGTTTAAAAAATATGTAGCATAGGTTAAAGTTTTTAGAGCTTAAGCTAAAATTGGAAACAGCTAATTATATATCATGACTCAAACCGTAGTTTTGCGGAATTTTGACTTTGTTAGTTACACGGATAAAGGGCTGGCAAGAGACAAAAATGAAGATTATCAGGCTTATTTTGATACACTCAATGGGCACATATTTGTAGTATGCGATGGCATGGGCGGTCATATGAGTGGTGATATTGCTTCGGAAATGGCGGTTGAAGCAATTGGAGAATATTTTAATACACGATATTATAAAAATCCCTTTCTTGCAGTTGAAAATGCCATCATCTTTGCCAATAAAAAGGTGTATAATCACGCTATAAATAATACAGATTGTTATAATATGGGCACAACTATTGTTTTGGTTCTTATAAGAGACAATAGAGTATTTTATGCGCACGTAGGTGATAGTCGTTTGTATGTTTTAAAAAAAAACAAATTAAAATTGCTCACCCGCGATCATTCCTATGTAAATAAATTGGTTGACGAAAAAAAAATTACGGAAAAAGAAGCCTTAAAACACCCTTTGCGCAATGAAATTACCAAAGCACTGGGTTTGTTTCCCGATGTTGAGCCCGAAGTGGCAAACTCAGCTTTTATTCCGCAAGAAGGTAATATATTATTGCTTTGTACAGATGGGCTTAACACCATGATAAGTGATAAAACTATTGAAAAAATACTATCGGAAAAAGAGTCAATAGAAAATAAAGCCAATAACCTTATTCTATCTGCTTTAGATAAAGGCGGATCAGACAATGTCTCTGTACAGCTAATTCGCTTTCATAATATTGACAGAACTTATGAGCCTGATGTAAAAAAGAAACTTCTCGACAAAATTTCCGGTCGTATTCGCACAAAATTCGGACTTGCAGCTTTTTTACTCATAATTACCTTTCTTATTATCCGTATTTTTTTTATGAATGATGAGAATAATAAACAGATAGAAGAACAAGTTCCGGTGCTAATTTCAAAAGCATACATTCCTAATACTACGGGAAAAATAATTATTTACCCGTATCAACTTAAAAAAAATGATACTTTTGAAGAAATTGCCAATAAATTCAATATAAAAATTGATTATCTTAGGTCTTTAAATCCAAATATACAACAGGATAATCTGGGGAAGCATTTAAAAATTCCGATAAGAGATATTTATGTTGTTCAAGGAGCCGAAGATTTGAAT
>JALWNR010000081.1 GCA_027083715.1 Bacteroidales bacterium | reverse complement strand
AAAAATGGAAGACTATCCGGATAAAATTATTCCGCCACAAGAACTTATACATCTTTTTCAGAAATACTATAACTAACTCTGTCAAAAAGTCGCTAACACCCAACAAAATAGAGACAAAACGTCTTATATCATTCTTTGGAGTATTTTTTGTTTGTAATACTTTGAAAAAAAAAGTTTAATAAAATATACTAAAAAGATATGAAATCAGTTACTAATAGAAACCTTTGGTTACCCACGATATTTGAAGATTTATTAACTCAAAATGTGGTTAATCAAGAGCGTTTTACGGTTCCGGCAATTAACATTATCGAAAACGAAGATAATTTTAAAATTGAATTAGCAGCACCGGGATTAAAAAAAGACAACTTCAAAATAGAGGTGGATAATAATAAGTTAACCATTTCTTCCGAAGTAAGTTCAGAAAAGATAAATAGTAATGTTAATTTTACTAGAAAAGAGTTTGATTTTTCGAGTTTTACACGTACTTTTGCACTTTCAGACAACATAAACACAGATGCTATAAAAGCTACTTATAAAAATGGTGTTTTAAGCATTACGTTACCTAAGAAAGAAGAAAAGAAAGACATTAAAAAAATGGTTGAGATTTCATAATTGAAATTTAATTTGGTTAGTTAGTTGATAATGCCACGCACTACTCAATCGGTGCGTGGTTTTTTTATGCTTATTCTCTTAAGTGTTCGGGTCTATTATCCGATTGTTTTAACGCATTGTTTAAAGTATTTAGTTCGTCGGCAGTAAGGTTTCGCCATTGTCCTACCGGCAAATCCCCCAATTTAATATTCATAATTCGAGTTCGCTTCAATGTAACCACACCATATCCAAGATATTCACACATTCTACGTATCTGTCGGTTTAACCCTTGAATTAATGTTATTTTAAAAACATAACGGCTAATTTTTTCGACCTTACACTTTTTGGTTACTGTATCCAAAATAGGGATACCATTTGCCATTCGTTTTATAAAATCGTCGGTTATTCTTCGGTCAACCCTAACAATATACTCCTTTTCGTGACGGTTTCCGGCTCGCAAAATTTTGTTTACAATATCACCATCATTCGTCATTAACAATAACCCCTCGCTAGGTTTATCTAATCTTCCTATATGAAATATACGTTCCTTATGACCTATAAAATCAACGACATTTCCCTCTACTCTAGTGTCTGTGGTGCAGGTAATTCCAGCGGGTTTGTTAAGTGCTATATACACCATATTTTGAGTAGAAATAAGCGGATTGTTATCGACCAAAATTTCATCTTCGGGCATTACACGGTCTCCAAGTCCGGCAACTTTTCCGTTTACGGTTACTCTCCCCAGCTCTATTAGCGTGTCTGCTTTTCTTCTAGAGCAAAATCCACTATCGCTGATGGCTTTGTTAAGTCTTTTTGAAAGAGGATGATAATTAGGCATACAACTATTTTATACAAAAGTAAGAAAGCAAAAAATGAATAGTACTAAAATAACAGATTAAATTTTTCTTCTTATCAAAACATAAATTTATGGTTTTAATTCTATGATTAAATATATCCCTATAGCCATATTTTCTGAATTGTGTACTCATTATTCAAATAAAATACTAAAACATCTCTTATCTATATGTGCTCTTTCGGATAATTTTATATATTTGGAAAAAAATTCAAAAAATGAAAAAATACTCTTATCTTCTTATCCTATTTTTTTCAATTCTTATTGTTTCGTGTGATAATGATAATGATTATACTCCGATTGAAGAGAATAATTACCCCGTTGCAGAGTTTTTACCAAAACTGTCTGAATTAAAGATGTTTAAAGGTGATTTGGCAAACTTAGAACCGGCGGATAATGTAGAAATATATAGTCTAAACACACCGTTATTTACAGATTATGCTCAAAAATTAAGGTTTATTTCTATTCCGGAAGGAAAAAGTATGACATATACAGATGGAGGTCTTCCGGTTTTTCCGGACAATACGATCATCACCAAAACATTTTATTATTATGCAGACGAGAGAGACCCGTCGTTAGGAAAAACCATTATTGAAACAAGAACTTTAATTAAAAAAAGTGGCGTTTGGAATATAGGTAATTATGTTTGGAATGAAGACAATACCGAAGCATTTTTAGATGATGAATCACATGAGCTAACCATAAACTGGATTGATAGCAACGGTGCCGAAAAAACGGTTGATTATGTTATTCCTACTTATTTAAATTGCGTTACTTGTCATCAAAACAACGGTGCGCGGATGCCAATAGGTCCCAAAGTAAGAAACTTAAACGGAGTACATGACGGAATAAATCAATTACAAGATTTTATAGACAAAGGTCTTATTACCGGAGCGCCTGCGGTAAGCGAGATCGAAAAACTTCCGGTTTGGGATGATAGTTCACAATACTCATTAGACGAAAGAGCAAGAGCCTATTTAGACGTTAATTGCGCCCATTGTCATCAACCCGGCGGTTTTTGGAATTTGTCTTTTGGAGACTCATTTGAATTGCGATATGAAACTCCTTTTGACGATACCAACATCTATCCCAGAAGAAATATAATTGTTTCGAGAATGCAATCGGAAATAGAAGGCTATGCAATGCCTTTTATAGGAACTTCTTTAATCCACTCTGAAGGAGTTGCGCTAATTGAAGAGTATGTAGAGTCTCTTGATTAAATAGTAAGCGTTTGTATTTTGATATTAATATGTCGCTCTAAGTTAAGCGTTTCTTAAGCTCTTGAATTGTATCTCTTAGGCGTGCCGCTTTAACAAAATCCAATTCTTTTGCGGCTTGTTCCATTTCTTTTCGGGTTTTCCGGATTCGTTTTTCCAATTCGTCTTTAGAGAGGTATTCTGCTTCCGGTTCTGCTGCCAAGTTGTTTAATTTTTCAAAAGTGTATTGGGTTTCTTTGGCTTTTGTTAAGGCATTTTCCAGCGATTTTTTGATTGCGGCGGGTGTAATATCGTGTTTTAAATTATAGGCAATTTGTTTTTCTCTTCTGTAGTTGGTCGCATCGATGGTTGCTTGCATACTTTTGGTGATTTTGTCGGCATACATGATTGCTTTTCCGTTTAGGTTACGAGCGGCTCTACCTACGGTTTGAGTAAGCGACCGCGCACTACGTAAAAAACCCTCCTTATCAGCATCTAGTATAGCTACCAAGGATACTTCGGGTAAATCCAGACCTTCTCTTAAAAGGTTAACTCCTACCAAAACATCAAACAATCCCAAACGCAAATCGTGCATGATTTCCACTCGTTCTAAGGTATCTACATCGCTGTGGATGTACCTACATCTTACTTGTATCCGAGTGAGGTATTTTGTAAGTTCTTCTGCCATTCGTTTGGTAAGTGTGGTAACTAAGACACGTTCGTCTTTTTCTACTCGCAGTTGTATTTCTTCAAGCAAATCGTCTATCTGATTTAAACTGGGGCGTACTTCAATAGGTGGATCTAACAATCCGGTAGGACGAATAATCTGTTCTACATAGACACCTCCGCATTTTTCCAGTTCATAATCTGCCGGAGTTGCGCTGATGTAAATAACTTGATTTTGCATTGCTTCAAATTCATCAAACTTTAACGGGCGATTGTCCAAAGCAGCCGGAAGTCGAAAACCGTATTCTACCAGGTTTTCTTTTCGAGAGCGATCGCCTCCGTACATTGCAGAAACTTGAGGTATTGAAACGTGACTTTCATCCACAATCATTAAATAATCATCCGGGAAAAAATCTAACAAACAAAAAGGACGCGTTCCGGGTTTTCGTTTATCAAGATATCGAGAATAATTTTCAATTCCGCTACAATAGCCCAGTTCGCGTATCATTTCCAAATCAAAATTGGTGCGTTCTTCCAGTCGTTTTGCTTCAAGGTGTTTACCTATTTCTTTAAAATAAGCTATTTGTTTTACCAAATCGTCTTGAATTTCCTTTATGGCTTCTTGTAAAATATCGGGTGAGGTTACAAACATATTAGCCGGATAAATGGTAAGCCGTTCATAGGTTTCGATTATTTGGTTTGTTTGAGCGTTAAATACTTCTATTTCCTCAATTTCATCGCCAAAAAAATGAATTCGATACGGGTTATCTGCATAGCTTGGAAAAACCGAAACGGTGTCTCCTTTAATTCTAAAATTTCCGTGATGAAAATCGGCTTCGGTGCGAGAATACAAACTTTGCACCAAGCGGTGTAATAATTTGGTTCTGGAAATAGTTTGCCCTAGTTCCAAATCAATCACATTTTTTTTAAACTCGGTTGGATTTCCTATTCCGTAAAGACACGATACCGATGCAACTACAATAATATCGCGTCGTCCCGAAAGTAAGGAAGATGTTGTGCTTAGTCGCATTTTTTCGATTTCTTCATTAATCGATAAATCTTTTTCGATATACACACCACTGGTAGGAATATAGGCTTCGGGCTGGTAATAATCATAATACGAAACAAAATATTCTACAGCGTTATCGGGGAAAAATTGCTTAAACTCCGAGTATAATTGCGCTGCCAATGTTTTATTATGTGCCAATACCAAGGTAGGACGTTCTACTTTTTGAATTACATTAGCTACGGTAAATGTTTTTCCGCTTCCGGTTACTCCTAATAAAGTTTGATATTTTTCACCGGAGAGCACCCCGCTTGCCAATTGATTTATGGCTTGGGGTTGGTCGCCGGTGGGTTTAAAATCCGATACTAATTTAAACTTCATTGTAGTTTAGTCCTAACGGCAAAGATAAACAAAAGCAAGGTTATCAACTTTAACGAAAAGAGAATAAACTAGGGTTTAACAAAAAAGAAATTAACCCTTCTGTTCTTTATTAAAATATACCAGATAATAATACATTTGTTTTTCTTCGTCCCAGCCCTTTTCTACAAAACGTTCGGCACTTTCGGGGTTAATAAAATCGAGTTTAATTTGGATATTGGTATCCAAGTTTATCACATTTTTAATTTTTTTTCTGGCAGCAGTAACAGCAGTGTTGGCAATGGGAAACTTGGTAAGGTCTTCGATTTTATAGCGTGGTGCACGCTCTTCTTTATAGTTTTTAAATTCGGGAATAAGTGCCGGATTTTCGATTACTTCATTAAGAAATCCGGTTTCTTCAAACTCATCATTCTTGGCAAAATGATTTACAGCACGATTCATAAACAGTACTTCTTCTTTTTTATCTTCGGCTGGAAGTACTACATTTTTAGCAAAATCTTGGCAAAATTTTAAGTAGTTTTTTGTGAGAAAATTATCGTCTGCAAATACTTCCACGCCCAGAAAAGATTCTAACCAATAGCGCGTATCGTACCGGTTACTGTCAATAGATAGAATTTTATATCCTTCTTCTTTTTCTGTGTTAAAAATAAGGCAACCTTTATCGAGTTTACTTAAATTAACACCGCTTTGCAAAAAGGCTTCCAGCTGGTTTTCTTTTTCGGAAAATTGAAGAAATTCTTGTTTGATTTCAGATTTAAAAACACCCAAAACATCTACTTTTTCATTATCTATCTGAATGTTTTCAAAATGCACTACATATACTTCGCCACTTTTTATGTGGGGATGCGTGGATTGATTGTATAAATGCGTAGCGATTTCGCTACTTATTTTATGTGTTTCTTCGGGATTTAAAAAAACCTTTGAAGCCAATTGGTACATTGTATGAAACTCCAAATCGGTATCGTGATAAAATTTATAATAATTTTCTTCTTTTTCTCTAAAAGGTTTTAAAAAATACTCTTTTAGCAACGGTATTAACTCATCGTCCGGATAAAATGGTTTTTCTGAAAGTACTACCGGTTCGCTGTTGCTTTTGTTTCCTACTTTATGAATAGTAATAGAAGTAATATGTGCGCCATAAAGGTTTATCATGGTATTATTTTTTTCTGAAAATTAGTATTAAAGAAGCCAAAAATACAGTAATAAATTGAAGAAATTCTGTTCTTTATAAGTAAGTTGTTAAAAACTTTTAGCTGAAATTTACACACCAAAATAGTTTTAATGTAACCATTTGATTTAGAAACCCAATTCCCTTTCAATTTCTTCCATTTCAATTATATCACCGGCTTCGAGGATGGTTGGCACAACAACTAATTCATCAGGGATATCGTCTAAAGAAACGCTATTGGTTACCAACACAAACGATTTTTTATTGGCTCGATGCATATTTGATACCGGAAGAAACAGTAGTAATTCTTCAGGCGAAATTGAATCGTATTTTTGTAAATCTACTATTATATTTACAGTACTGAATTTTTGAGGAATTTTTTTGTTTAAATAAGATGCAAAATCTGAAACATCATTTTTTTCATCTTTTAATATGTGGTATGTTTCTTCTTTATTAACTATCATCGTGTTTCATTTTTGAAGCTAAAAGATACAAAACCGCCATACGTATGGCAACACCGTTTTCTACTTGGTTTAAAATAATTGCCTGCTTGCTATCTGCCACATCACTTGTTATTTCTACGCCTCTGTTTATGGGGCCGGGGTGCATTATAACAATTTCTTTATCTAACGATTCTAAGAGTGCTTTATTTAAGCCAAACTGTTGGGTATATTCTCTGGTGGTTGGAAAATAACTTATTTCCATTCGTTCGTTTTGAACGCGTAACATATTTGCTACGTCGCACCAGTTTAGAGCTTTTTTTAAATTTGTTTCGACCTGCACTCCTAATTCACCTATATATTTGGGAAGAAGTGTTTTGGGTCCGCAAACCATTACTTTGGCTCCTAATTTTTGAAGTGCAAATATATTAGAAAGTGCCACTCTGGAATGTAAAATATCTCCTACAATTACCACTTTTTTACCAGCTACATCGCCTAATTTTTCTCTGATAGAATAGCAATCCAGCAAAGCCTGTGTGGGATGCTCGTGTGCGCCATCTCCGGCATTAATAATACTGGCGTTTACATGTTTTGAGAGAAAAATTCCGGCTCCGGGGTTCGGGTGGCGCATTACTACCATATCTACTTTCATCGATAAGATATTATTAACCGTATCTACCAAGGTTTCGCCTTTTTTAACCGAAGATGAAGCAGCCGAAAAATTAATAACATCTGCCGAAAGTCTTTTTTCTGCAAGCTCGAAAGAGAGGCGTGTGCGAGTACTATTTTCAAAAAAAAGATTGGCAATGGTGATATCTCTAAGCGAGGGAACTTTTTTAATGGAGCGATTGATTACTTCTTTAAAATGGTCTGCTGTTTCAAAGATAAGTTGTACATCCTTTTCTGTAATGTATTTAATACCCAATAAGTGATTTACACTTAATTCGCTCATAGTTTTTATTTTGTTTTTACTAAATATACAACATCTTCATTGTCATTTTCTTTCCAACATACTTTTACTTTTTCACCGTTTATAGCATCTACTTGTCTTCCTCTGTAGTCGGGCTGAATGGGTAAATGTCTGCTAAAACGTCTTTCGATGAATGTGAGTAGTTCTATTTCCAGAGGTCTTCCGAAAGATTGTATTGCCGTTAATGCCGCACGAATACTTCTTCCTGTGTAAAGCACATCGTCTATAAAGACTACTTTTTTGTTTTCGACTAAAAAATTAATTTTTGTGGTATTGGCTTCCAGAGGTTTGTCGCTTCGTCTAAAATCGTCTCTAAAAAAAGTAATATCCAAATAGCCTAATTTAATGTCTTTAATTTGGTAGTCACTTTTTAAAAGTTGCGCCAGTCTGTCTGCCAAATAAATACCTCTGGGTTGCAACCCAATTAATACGGTATTGCTAAAATCGTCATGATTTTCGATT
>JALWNR010000080.1 GCA_027083715.1 Bacteroidales bacterium | reverse complement strand
ACGTACTAATTTAAATGCTGAGCTTTCTACACGTTTATCTGATAATGTTTTGATAAAAAATCAACTTTATTACTCAAAATATGATTTCAAATTGTGGTCAAATTTTACTTTTTTTCTAAACGATACCGTAAACGGAGATCAGATATTACAAAAAGAAAACCGGAATATATTTGGTTATCATGGTAATGTTTCTGTTTTTTCTAAGATAGGGAGTAAAGATTTTAAATCTGATTTTGGAATTGGTCTCCGGTATGATGACATTAACGGAGACCAGTTAGTGCATACCTATAAACGCAATACTGTTTTGGATACATTTTCAATTGGGGATGTAAATGAGACCAATGCTTTTATTTATTACAGCGGAGACATTAATCTATCGGATAAGTTTTTAATAAATATTGGCTTGCGTTATGACTACTTTATTTTTCAATATACAGATAATCTACAGCCTGTTTTTTCTCTGTACTATAAATATTCAGGGATTTTTAGTCCTAAACTGAACTTTTTTTATAATCCAAATCCTAAATTGCAATTTTATTTGAAAACAGGAAGTGGTTTTCATTCAAACGACTCACGCCTGATTGCTTTGCAACAAGTAGATAAAGACCTGCCGCGTTCTGTAAATGGTGATTTTGGCAGCTTCTTTAAGTTGTTTGATAAAATAGTGATGAACGTGGCTGTTTGGACAATGTATATGGAACAGGAGTTTGTGTACGTAGGTGATGAAGCGGTGGTGGAACCCAAAGGAGAAACCATGCGTTACGGGGCAGATGTTTCGCTGCGCTATCAGCTGTCAGGACATTTATTTCTGGATGTGGATTATAATTATTCATACGGATATTTTATTAATTTACCTGAAAATCAAAATTACATTCCGCTTGCACCTGTCCACACCAGCATGGGGGGATTAAGCTATAAATCATCAAAAGGCTTGAATGTCGGTCTGCGTTACCGGTATGTGAGCGACCGCCCTGCAAATGAAGATAACAGTGTGATTGCTCTGGGCTATTTTCTTACGGAAGTGGCTGCTTCCTACAAATGGCAGCATATGGAGTTTTTTGTCCGAGCCGATAATCTGTTTAATGTTGATTGGAACGAGGCTCAATTTGATACCGAGTCAAGATTGCGTTATCCTGATGCAGACGGTAACTTTACAGGGGAGTTGGAACCCGAGCCGGTTTCTGAATTACATTACACACCCGGATATCCGTTTAGTATTCGGGGAGGGATGATTTTGAAGTTCTAAATCAGTCCGGTTCACAGTCTTCTGTCTGACTGTCAGCTGAAGACTGTGAAATAAAACCGATGAATTTAAAATTATTTCTTTGCTTCGTAAAAGCATCTTTTAGGAGAAATAATTTTTTCTTCTTTTTTCAGCGTTTTAATTGCTTTGTCCACTTCTTTTTTGTCTAAACCTGCAAGTTCGGCAACTTCTCCGCTTTTTAATGGCTTTCCGGCTTCCATAAATGTTTTAAATACTAATTCTACACTATCCATATTCATTGATTTTAAATTTCAGACAAAAATATGAAAAAATCTTATATGTTGTATGATTACAATTTTATGTTTATAAATTATTTATTTTTCACATCTAGCTCCCTTGTTCTTTATTTTTTTAAGCTATGGATTTTTTTTCTGTATTTATCAGATAATAAAATTTTTAAACCGGTATTCACCC
>JALWNR010000079.1 GCA_027083715.1 Bacteroidales bacterium | reverse complement strand
CGCATTTGGTATTTGGGCATCTATAATGTTTACAATCGCCTTAATCCGTATTATATGAAACAATCACCTTATCAAAATACATTAACCGGAGTAGCTTTTGCACCTATAATGCCTTTTATAAGTTATACATTAAAGTTTTAATTAGGATAATAAAAAAAAATCCCCCAATTACGGGGGATTTCTACTTAGAATTATTTTTTATAAAATTACTTTTTCTTAATACCGGCAATTTCTTCCAGCATTTCAGTAGTTAATGATTTCGGACGCTCAATAGCATAGCCAAGTGCTCTGTCCCAAGTAATGTTTGCCAAAACACCAATCGCACGACCTACACCAAACAATACAGTATAGAAATCATACTCTCTTAATCCGTAAAACCACTGAATAACACCTGATTGAGCATCAACATTAGGCCATGGATTTTTTGCTTTACCTTGTTCAACCAAAATATCCGGAACCACTCTGTACAGCATATCCACATATTTGAATAAGCGGTCGTTTGGTAAATGTTTCAAGCAAAATTCACGTTGTGATTGGTAACGTGGGTCGGTTTTACGAAGTACTGCGTGACCAAATCCGGGGATTACATTACCTGAATTTAAGGTATCCCATACAAATTTCTTCATATCTTCTTCGGTAGGTTCTACGCCACCCATTTTGTCCATAACACCCAATAACCATTTTAGTACTTCCTGATTAGCTAAACCGTGTAAAGGACCTGCTAATGCGTTCAATCCGCCGGATAGAGCATAATAAGCATCCGATAGGGTAGAGGCAATTAAGTGGGTTGTATGTGCCGAAGCATTACCCGATTCGTGATCAGAGTGTAAAATAAAATACATTCTTGCAACATCATCATAAGGCTCAGGAATACCCATTTGGTATGCAAAGTTTCCTCCCATATCCAAATCGTAATTTGGATGAATAATTAAATCGCTTTTAAATTTCATACGGTAAATGTATGCAGCGATTGAAGGAATACGTGCCAAGATATTGGTTGCATCTTCATACATATATTCCCATGCATCCATTTTGTTAAAATGCCCTGAATCGTAATATTTAGCAAATTCCGATTCTTGTTGCATAGCAACAATTGCAGCCGAGAACATTGCCATAGGATGGGTTCCGCAAGGCATATTTCTTAATAAATCAATAACGTACTGAGGCATCTTTCTTCTTTTCTTAAACTCTTCAACTACTTCTAAAGCCTCTGCTTCGGTTGGTACATCGCCTGTTAACAAGAAAAACCAAAAACCTTCAACATAAGGATAATCTTTACCCGGAGGTTTTGGCAGTGCAGCCATTGTTTCCGGAATTGTTTTTCCTCTAAAACGTATGCCTTCGTTAGGGTCAAGATATGAAATATCAGTAGTAAGTGCTTTAACACCACGCATTCCATTAATTGCCTGAGCAATAGTTACTTCACCAACTTTAACATCTCCGTATTCTTTTAATAAACGGGTTGTTCTCGGACGGTGAGCTTCAATTTTTTCTCTTAATCGATCTTTTAATGTGGACATAATTATATATATATTTAGATTAACTATTCATAAATAACTTTTATTTGCCAATTGCAGCTTAGCTATTTTATTTCAAGTAGTTAGTTGTTAATTATCTACATATATAAAAGGCTGCATTTGATATAATAAATTTTACACCTCAAATTTACAAAATAAAATTT
>JALWNR010000078.1 GCA_027083715.1 Bacteroidales bacterium | reverse complement strand
ATTAACAATAAGTTCGTGGGTTTACCTTTAGATGAAGACACTCAGGAAGAACTCACTCAGGAGCGTTTAAATAAATGGCTGGAAGAAATAAAAGAGGAATTTGGTTTTTAATTATTCAGCATCCGTATTCCAAAAAATAGGAGTGTCATGTTTTGATGCTCCATTTTTTTTACAGAACTTTACCTGTCCTAAATTATTTCTAAATTATGACAGAAAACAATGTATTAATCGCTTTTTTATTAACACTGTTTGCCGGACTTTCGACCGGTATTGGAAGTGCATTGGCTTTTTTTGCCAAAAGAACCAATACAAAATTACTTACCGTTAGTTTAGGTTTTTCAGCAGGTGTTATGATTTATGTATCATTTGTAGAAATGCTTGAACAATCACGAAAAATACTTGTGATAGAATTGGGCAGCCAAACAGGAATTCTTTATTCGGTTGCTGCATTTTTTACAGGTATTTTAGTAATAATGTTAATTGACCGCTTAGTTCCCTCTATTGAGAATCCTCACGAAATAAGGACACTGGAATCCATTAATAAAATTGAAAAAGGTGACTTTCAATTAAAAACCGAGCGCCTAAAAAAAATGGGTATCATGTCTGCAATTGCCATTGCTATTCATAATTTCCCCGAAGGATTGGCTACTTTTATAGCGGCGCTACAAGACCCTGCACTGGGAGTTTCTATTTCTGTGGCTATTGCAATTCATAACATACCCGAAGGTATTGCCGTTTCCATACCTTTATTTTATGCCCTTGGAAACAGGAAAAAGGCATTTGTCTTATCTTTTCTTTCAGGTTTGGCAGAACCCTTAGGAGCTATTATCGGATACTTATTATTAATGCCATTTTTAAATGATGTTATTTTTGGATTAATGTTTGCTTTTGTTGCCGGTATCATGGTATTTATCTCCCTTGATGAATTACTTCCTGCTGCCGAAGAATTTGGAGAGCATCATCTGGCTATTTACGGACTCATTTCAGGCATGGCTCTTATGGCTGTTAGTTTGTTATTATTTTTATAGATTTGCAGTATGATAAAATTAATCTTGAAATATGTTTTTTTGCTTTTCTTTAGTATTTCTTTTTTACAAGGAAAAGCACAAGTAGAAATAGGTTTTAAAGGTGGGTATGGGTACGGACAATATTTTTTTCAAGAAAACTTCATTTCAAAAAATATTTCTTTAGATTTTATGCCTTTATATAACGGAGGTTTAGTTTTTCAATATTTAAATAATCAAAAAGTTGGTGTTCAAGCCTCAATATTATATACACAAAAAGGTTGGATTGAAAAAACCCCGGAAGGTGGAAAAGCCAATTTTTTAATGGATTTTGCCGAATTTGAATTTTTAAGCTATCTGAAATTTTCCAAAAAAAAAGAACACGGTTTATTTATTAAGTTTGGTCCGTATATCGGCTATTCATTTAATAGCAATTACAATAGAGTGGGAAATATTGATTCTGCTCTTATAAATTACGACTCTCTGCAAACTGCCTATAAGAAATTTGATTATGGTGTAGCTTTCGGATTATCATATACTCTTAAAATTGATAAAAGCAGTATGCAAATCGGATTTTTATTCAGACAAGGATTTTATAATATTTTAAATCAAGACCCTACCGGGATTTTTCAATCCATCAGTCAGGGCCTTTTTATAAATATGGCTTTTACCATTCCTT
>JALWNR010000077.1 GCA_027083715.1 Bacteroidales bacterium | reverse complement strand
ATTATAACCTATGCAAATACATAATTGTTATATTCTATAACTAAAAGTTATAATGAAAAAGGAAATCAATAAAAAGTTTTGCTGACGAAATATAATGTCCTTGCCTAAAGGCAATTCTGAATTTTCTGTTTAAGCTGAAATTTTTAATGTTTAGCAAGCTAATTTCTTTCAAGCGTAGTTCTTTTTCTATTGACTTTTCCGAAACCAAAGCAATTCCGTCAAAATCAGCCAGAAAATTTTTTATTGCCTCCGTACTCCCCAAGTGAATAAATATGTTAAGTTTTTCAAAATCAATTTTTTGTCTTTTAAAAGCATTTTCTATAACCTGTAAGGTTCCTGAGCCTTTTTCTCGTAAAACAATTGGTATTTCATACAACTCGGATACAGAAATAAATTTTCTTTTGGCATACACACTGTTGCTGCCCGTAACAATAATGATTTCATCATCAAGAAAATCAGTATATTTAATATTCGGGTGAATTGATTCATTTTCAACCAGTGCAATATCTATTTCATTATCCAAAAGCTTTTGTTCCATTTCAAAAGAATTTCCATTGAATAAAAAAAGCTCAATTTTAGGATAACGCTTGTGAAAAGCTGCAATAACTTTCGGAATCAGGTATTGCGATATTGTTGAACTTGCACCAATTTTTAATACTCCTTTAAAAGTATCGTTTAAAAAACCAATTTCAAATTCAAGCTCCCTGTACAAATGTTTTATTCGTTTTAAGTAGTTATAAACCAATTTTCCTGATTTTGTTAAATATATTTTATTGCCTTTTCGGTGAAACAGTGCGGTATTTAATCTACTTTCCAGTTCCTTTATGTGTTTTGTTACTGCCGGTTGGCTGATAAATAACTCTTTTGCTGCCTTTGAGAAACTTAAGTTTTCAGCAACTTTAAAAAAAACTTCATCTCTGTAATCCATTTTTATAATTCATTTTTTTCAGTACAAGCTTCTTGTTGTACCTGTTTATACCGATACGCTTTTAGCAATTGCATTACTTCGTACCGATTGAATATTCAAAATAGTACAATAAATTGTACTATTTTCATGTAGCATCGGCATTACACAAGCTCTTAATACAAAACTAAAAGTCTATCGGCATAACTTGCTTACAAAATATTTAAGCTGTTTAGTATATATTCCAACTAAGGTTAAAGTTAGTTGTTGATTATCAGCCGTTTATATTTTTCAATTATTCTCAATATTTTACTTTTTTCTCCTTTTACGTTAGCGAAAATATTCAACGGAATTTTTTCCGTAGGGGGATTACGAACAACGATTTGGATATGGAATACTGCTGTATTTTGAAAACGGATTATTCATTTCCCAAAACCAATTAAATTGAGCTAAATCGTTCCTTTTAATGAGTTACAACTCCTATTTATCATATACCTTAGGCTTAATTTCGCCTTTAATAACCATTAAACCGTTCATTGCCAGTGCACGCATTTCATCCTCACCGGGATATACATGAACCGGTGCTATACGATGTACCCGCTCAATAATTTTATTTACAAAATATTTGGAGTTTGCCAATCCTCCGGTCAGTAAAATAGCATCTACATTGCCTTTCATTACCGGACACATTGAACCGATTGTTTTGGCTACCTGATACGCCATTGCATCATAATAAAATTTGGCTTCTTCATCACCCTCCATTGCACGTGTTTCAACCT
>JALWNR010000076.1 GCA_027083715.1 Bacteroidales bacterium | reverse complement strand
TTTTATATTTTGTATTCCTGAAAAATTAAAAACAGAAGCATCTAATTTAAAACTTAGAAAATTATAATTTATGCCATTAAATAGATTATTATTAATATTGATGTTTAATCCTCCAAAAATGTAAATAATTGAAAGTTCAATATCAAAGGCTAAGTTTGTATATTCAAAACTATTTCCTTGTATTATACAAGAAGTACCCACCGAAGCAGCATCTACAATAGCAATGCTTCCAGCTGAAATAAACTGATTATCCGTAATTTTGTATGTTATCTTCGAAATACTGTTATCTATTAAATGTATACTAAAATCACCGCCTCTAAAAATATTGTTGCTCAATATTATGCTGTCGGTGTGAACATTGTTGTTAGTTGAAGGAAAATTAAAACAGTAGGTTTTGGGTTCAGTTTTTTCGGAAAAGAACGGTGGGGCAGCATTTATGGTGCAATTACTGATATGTATATTGAGCGTATTTCCTGCCGTATTAATTGGGGTTGTAGCCTTGATAACACTACTACCTATAACTGTTTCGGTGGAAGTAATTGTAAGGCTTCCTGTATTATCGGGGCTTTTGCCTTCAAAAAATAAATGCGAAGTTCGGTCTATTCCAAAAACAAAATCGCCATTGCCTTTTATTTCAACATCTACTCCGTTAGCTGGTCTTAACGTTATAGTATTTGTTACGCTTGTACCAGGAACTGTAATAAATTCAATGCCGCTTTCTTCGTATAAACTGTCGGTTAGTAGAAAAGTTACTGCACCTGATACGCCTACTGTACTTATATTATTTACAGCATTTGTAATTGTATTAAAAGGAAAGGGCTGATTTATTCCTATTTGATATGTGCCACTTAATTGTGCATTAACAAAACCAAATTGAAATAATATACTAAATATTAAAATTAGTTTTTTCATAAGCTGAAAAAACCGTTTGAAACAGAAGTTCTATCTCAAACGGCTTATATTAAATTACTGTATTGGTGTTACATCTTGTACTAAACGAATTGGTGCATAAGGATATTGCAGTTGGTATTCAAAACCAAATACATGAGTTGGAGTATCATTAGCAAATAAATGCCATGTATCTTGCCCTTGAGTACCTAAAGTGAAATCAGAATTCCAAAATATGCCATAAGTCGGATTTTGATGTACGGAAGCATTTACTCCATCCCACTTAACCATTCCGGTGGCTTGCATATTTAATCCGGTAATAATACTTGCTTCATCACCATAAACCATCTGATATAAATGGTTCATATCCTCCCAAGAAGGAATACGCCATGTCGAGTTTTCTACAATATTTGGTATCGTTTGATAAACCGTAGTAAGTCCATTTAAAGTCATTGCAGCATCATAAGGATAGTGATGTTCCTCCTTCATAAAAAGGTGTTACATTAGGAATTTGACCAAAATAATCCACTGTAATCCATCTTTGATCGCCTACTATTTTAGTCGGCAGGAATAAACCATTAATAACTACTGATCCTCCATCAAGAAATATTTGTTTTTCAGTAAATGTAGTTTTGGTTGTACTAAATGAAGTTTCATTCAATTTAATAGTTTCTTCTTCATCAGCAGTTAGAAACTTATCTTGTTCTGCTTGTTTTTCAGGTACTAATCCCGTTTCTTCTTTTTCACAACTTGTAAAAAACAAGCCTGCCAATGCACTAAATATGAATATTTTATAT
>JALWNR010000075.1 GCA_027083715.1 Bacteroidales bacterium | reverse complement strand
AAAAAACTCTATCACCTTAAACTAAAGTCATCAACAACTAATAACCAGTTTCCAATACCAATACATATTTTAAAGTAGAATGATTTCATTTCAGATATTTAAGCGAAAAATTAATTTTTTTTATTAAATTGCATACTTGAAATCAGGTATATTTATTTGTAAATTGAAAGAAAAAAAGCAAAATACTAATGAAAGCAAAAATCTCCTGACAAGGGAAGAAGCAATCTTATTAAAAAAAGAAAATCAAAAATTAAAAGAAATAATCAGGCAACAAAAAAAGAGGGAAAAAGAACTTGAAATACTTGTAGAGGAAGCCGGTACAGCAATACTCATGGGTGATGAAAAAGGTCATATTATCAATTGCAATAAAAAAGCTATTGACATAACAGGTTACTCAAAAGAAGAACTTAAACAAAAGAAAATCAACCAAATACTTGATAATCAAGAAATCCCCAAAAGTTTTAACCGAAAAATACCGAAAGAACCGATTAATGAATTCAGCTCTGAACAAAGGCTTTTAAAAAAGAACGGGAAAAAAATATATGTTTCAATAACAACAACATTATTACCCAATAATCAATATCAGATAATTATAAAAAACATTCACGCGAGAAAAAAAGCTGAACTTGCATTAATTGAAAGTGAAAGGCGTTTTAGAATGCTTACCGAAAACATGTATGATGTAGTTTGGACAACAGACCACAAATTAAAAATAGTTTTTATCAGCTCATCAATACAAAATTTAACAGGATTTCAGCCGGAGTTTTATTATAAAAAGTCGTTAATTGAATTAGTTACTTCAATTTCTTACCGATTAATATTGGATACTTTACGTAAAGAAAAAGAACAACTAAAAGTAGGATTACAAAAAAAAGATAAATATTACATATCAATAGACATAAAATTACTTCACAAAACAAAAGGTAATGTTTGGGTAAATATGAAAGCTGTTATTTTACAAAATCAGTTTGGAGAAATAATTGGCTATCAAGGAGTTTTTAGAGATATTGAAGACAAAAAGCAAATATTGCAATACCTTAATAAACATAAAGAGAAGTATAATTTTGCCTTAGAAAGTACACAAGTCAGTGTTTGGGAATTAGATCGTAATTTAATAAAAATTGAATGTGATGAACATTTATTCAAATTACTGGGCATGCAATATCAAAAAGATATTCTTTTCAGCGATTGGATAAATACAATTTACCCTGATGACAGAATGTATGTTATTGATATACTCGAAAGCATTCTTGAAAAAAAAATTAACCATAAAACCTATGAATGCCGAAGAATCCACAAAGACAGGCATATTCTTTGGTTTAAAGAACACGCAAAAGCCATTACAGATAAAAACGGGCAAGTTACCGGAATAATAGGGAGCTCTAAAAATATTACCACAGAAAAAAGAATTGAGGATAAAAAATTTAAGTATTATGCAGGTTTACAACTACTTATAGATAGTGCCATTGATTTTTTGCAGCTTAATACTTTTCAGGAAATTAATGATTATATAGGAGAAACACTTATAAAAATGATTCCCGATAGTGTAATTATTATCGGCATCATAAACGAACAGAAAAAAACCGGTAGGGCACAAAATATATATGGTGCAGATTTTTTTAAACTTATGAATGAGTTTAAAGAAATTGGCTGGAATCCATTTGTGGATGATATTCCTGTTTCAGAT
>JALWNR010000074.1 GCA_027083715.1 Bacteroidales bacterium | reverse complement strand
TTGTTACCGTTACAAATTTCGATTTTAGGATTTTTATGGTTAAACATATTATCCCTTAATATTTGAAATAAAAAATTTGTATGTAAAGTTCTACTGCCACATTGTAGGTTTTCAGTTATAAAATAATCATAAGAACCACTTTCGTCTGGTAAAACTACTGCCAATATTGCATTCGTTTTACTTTTTTGTCCTTGCCGTGTTTGTTCTCTTAATGAGTATGAAATTTCCCAAGGTATCCATTGTTCTTTTTCTGGTACTCCAATTTCTTTCATTCCTTTGGAAATCAAAACAATTGTAACTGTGCTATCATATATTTTATCTCCAATTTTATTCGCAATAGTTGTATCTGCTAAATCACTCATATCTTCATCATCTCGTTCACCCTTATTGATATGGTCGCTTGCATCTAATTTATCTTGAATTTCATCAACATAATCACGTGCAGTTGTTTTTTCCAAAAAGGGTGTTCTGTCTAGTGATTGAACTTTTTCGTCAGAGTATTTGTATGAAATAAAAATTTTCTTTCCCATTTTTTTAATGCATAATATTGTAAATAAATATGCCTAAAAGTATTAATGCTGTAATTCCGTAAAATGGAAATAATGTTTTTGAAAACATTGTGCAAAATACATTATCAACATTTTTTTCAAATCTCTTGTAATTTAGAGAATATAAGTATTCATTTGTTTTCATTCTGTTTTCAATTACCCAATCATAGAGTTTCCTATAACACCTTTCTTTGTGTAGAAAAAACGCATCTAAATACCAAAATACAATTAGTGGTAATAATAATATTAGTGAAAAATATTCAATGTTTTTAGCTAAAAGAGTTTCCTTTGTTAAAGCTAATACTGCGACAATTATTGTTACTAACCATCCTTTTAGCATAAATGAATTGTGAGCCATTCGATTAATAACACCTTGAATAAGGTCAATTTCTTTATGTAATATTTCTTCTTTCATTAAAATATCTTTCTTTTTCTAGTTTCTAACCATTTTTTTAATTCGATTTCAGTTCCATCTGGATAAACTACAAAATAATCAATATTTTTCCAATAGTCATATCTTTTTTCAATATACGGATATATTTGTAAATATTCAGAGCCGTTATATTGTTTACCATCAGACTTCACAGGTAATATAGCAATATTTTGTATATATTTATGAACATCTCCAATACCTAATTCCCAATTACACCATTTTGAATTTACAGCTCCGTCAGTTGCTAAAAAAATGAATTTGTCGTTTTCTTCAATTATTCTTTTTATCCTGGCAGCGGTTACACCACTTGTATGTTTTGGCATTTCTTCATCCATCCAATCAACATAAACATCAACTCCTAATTGTTTTAAAAAACTGATAGCAGCTTCTAATTCTTTTATTTCATCGTGTTTATGAGAAAGAAATATAGTAACTTTATTAGATTTGCTTTCATAACTGAATGTATTGAGGCTTTCTTTTAAACTTGAAAATCTTTTCGTTGCTTTACTATATCTACTATAATTTAATAATTCAGATTTTGTTAAAATATTCATATCAATTATTTTTTAGTTTTTCTTTATATGCACGCCAACGGTTTCGTGTATGGTTAGTGGCGGATTTTATAGCTCTTAATTTTCATTTTAGCACTGTCTTTGATTAAATGTAATATGTTGATATTCAGCGATTAACCGCCATTAACTATACAC
>JALWNR010000073.1 GCA_027083715.1 Bacteroidales bacterium | reverse complement strand
TATAAAACTACGCGATTTTTCATGTGCATAAAATGCTGTTAGCCATAGAATAACCAAAAAATAATGCTCTGTCCTTACCGCACCGATAAATTTGTTCCATAATAAATACCCGATGACAAGCAACAGATTTATGATGATGTTTTTCTTTGTAAATCGCTTAAATTCCATCTTTATCTACTATTATTTTTTGATAAGTTTTTACACCTGTTTTTAAATCTTTACCAAAAAGTTCAATATATTTTACCGTAGGCCAAACACCTGAATTATCTGCAAAAATGTACATGTGTTCCAAAACTGATGTTTTTCCGTTAATTAAGGTTGTTACCACTGCTTTAAATGTACCTGTTTGATGCAAATAGAAAGCTCTTTTTTTGTCGGCAGCTAATTTAAGCTGGAAAAATGTTTCTCCTTCCGCTTTTTCGCAATCTACTCCGTAAGCATACCATTTTTCAATGCTGCGCAATTCCATTCTCTGTCCTTGTTCATCATATCTTATCCAGTAAACATCAATGGGTTCTTTTTCGTTTAGCTTTCCGTTTTCATCAAAATTGGCATCATAAATAATGGTATTTGCATTATGGTTTCTTTGTATGTAAAATAAGCTTTTTGCCGTTTTGGGTGGTATCGGATAATTTTTGTTTTGAGCATATCCGTACAAAGCGGAAAAAACCAAAACCCATAATATTAGTGATAATCTCATAATAATTTTTCTTTTTTATACCAATTTATAGTTTCATGTATGCCTTTTGTTAAATCGTATTCGGGCTGAAAATCAAAATCTTTAATCAGGGGACTACTATTGCAAAGCCAATTTTTTTGTGATATTTCTTTATATTTTTCCGTATTTAAGGTTGGTATTTTGTTAAATAAAGTGCAAGATATTTTTTCAGCGGCAAAAGCCAGTAATTTTACTAAGATTTTCGGGAAAACAATGCGCAAAGTTTTTTTATTAAGCTCTTTTTTTACAATTTGACTAAATTCAAAAGAAGTATAATTTTTTAAATCCGTAGCAAAATATGATTTTTGTATAATACCGGATTTTAAAGCTTTTATGAGTAATTTAGTTAGATCTTTTACGTAAATAAATGTAATGTGTTGATATTTTGTGCCAATGTAGGTTTCCAAGCCTGATTTTATACTTTTGTACATTACGTAATAATCTTTTTCGCGAGGTCCGTAAACGCCGGTAGGACGAAAAATCAAATACGGAAAATCTTTTAATGATTTGATGTATTTTTCAGTTTTCAGTTTACTTTGCCCATACAAAGATACCGGATGCGGCTCATCACTGTCTTTTACAGCAGCCAATGTTTCAGGATTACCCGGTCCGTAAGCAGCTAAACTACTGATGTGTATGAATTTTTCGGGAACTTGATCTATTTCGTATAAAGTTTCAATAAAATTTTGTGTAAACCGTAGGTTTACCAACTCAAAATTTGCTTTTTTACATGTTTTGGTAACACCTGCATTATGAATAATGTAGTCAAATTTTCCGGCTTTCAACAGGTTTTGTTTTAATTGTTCTTTATCGGCAAAGTTTATCATCAAAAACTTTACACGGGCATCTTGCAGGTAATGTAAATTACTGCTTTTCCGAATGCCTGCATACACTTCAAATCCTTCATTTAAAGCTTCTTCGACCAAAAAGCTTCCAATAAAACCACTAGCCCCTGTTATAAGAATTTTTTTCA
>JALWNR010000072.1 GCA_027083715.1 Bacteroidales bacterium | reverse complement strand
CAAAGGACAGAAAACCGCTTATTGACACGGAAAATGCCATACCCACAGGACCAACGGTTACAACAAGCACCGGAGAAAAAGCGCAAAACAGAACTTATCAGGATTTATTGAAAAATCCGAACGATGAATTTAATTTTGAGCAATTAGCCCGTTCAACATTGTATAAAGTTAGCTTAGATGGACAAAAAACCAAATGGGCTGATGCAGCCATGTATCGCTATGCAAGTTTTTCACCTGATGGAAACTATGTATTAATTACCAGCATTCATCGTCCTTTTTCGTATATTGTGCCTTATTATCGTTTTCCTACCAAAACCGATATTTACAAAAAAGACGGAACATTTGTAAAAACCTTTAACGAAACACCGCTCACCGAAGTTTTACCCAAAGGTTTTATGGCAACCAGAACCGGAAAAAGAAGTATCTGGTGGCGCGAAGACAAAGCAGCTACGCTCTATTGGGCAGAAGCATTGGATGGCGGCGACCCCAAAAATAAAGTGGATTTCAGGGATGAAGTTTTTGAATTAGCAGCACCATTTACGGGAAAACCCAAATCCATTTTAAAAACCATTAACCGTTATAGCGGCATTTTATGGGGAAATGATCAAACAGCCATTGCTTACGACTATTGGTGGAATACCCGAAACACCAAAACTTATGTTTTTAATCCTTCGGATAACAAGCAAAAACCGGTCATTCTTTTTGATAGGAATTATCAAGACAGATACAGCGACCCCGGAAATTTTGTTACCACGGAAAACAAATTTGGCGAAGAAGTTCTTTATCTGGAAAAAGACAATGCCTATTTAATTGGCGACGGTTATTCGAAAAAAGGACAGTTTCCGTTTATTGATAAAATAAATCTTAGTACAAAAAAAACACAAAGACTTTATCAATCAAACTATACCGATAAGCTGGAACGGCTTGTTAAAGCTATTGATATGCGCAAAGGTGAAATTCTAATACGTATTGAATCGCCTACGGAGTATCCGAATTATTATATCCGCAACATAAAAAAACGTATTGCCAACAGACAAATAACATTTTTTGAAAATCCGTTTAAAAGCATACAGAATGTGCACAAAGAAGTGATTAAATACAAACGTGATGATGGCTTGGAACTTTCGGCAACACTCTATTTGCCTGTGGGTTATGATATGCAGAAAAAAGAAAAAATGCCACTGTTGTTGTGGGCATATCCTACGGAATATAAAGACAAAAAAAGTGCTTCGCAAAGCACTGCAAACCCCAATGAGTTTACTTATCCGTATTACGGCAGTATGATTTATTGGGTAACCCGCGGTTATGTGGTTTTGGACGATGCAGCTTTCCCGATTGTAGGCGAAGGCGACGAAGAGCCTAACGACACGTTTATTCCGCAATTGGTGGCAAATGCCAAAGCAGCCATTGATGGCGTGGACAAATTGGGCTATATTGACCGTAATCGAGTAGCATGTGCCGGGCATTCGTATGGAGCTTTTATGGTAGCTAATTTGCTATCGCATTCCGATTTATTTGCTGCCGGAATTGCACGAAGCGGAGCTTATAACCGTACTTTAACACCTTTTGGTTTCCAAAGCGAAGAACGAAGCTATTGGGAAGCGCCCAATATTTATTATGAAATGTCACCATTTATGCATGCCGATGAAATGAATGCCCCGATTTTATTAATCCATGGCGAGGCAGACAATA
>JALWNR010000071.1 GCA_027083715.1 Bacteroidales bacterium | reverse complement strand
TAATACCGTCCTTTTCAAAAATAGTATAAGGATAGTCTTCCAATCCGGCAAATTCAATTCCTTTGTTTTTTAATACTTTAACCGTGTTTTTACGTCCATACTCACCCAAATCGCCAACATGATTATTGCCAATGCTTAATAAGTCAAATCCTGCATCAACAAAACAATCGGCAAATTTTTCAGGCATACTAAAGCGATAACAATTTTTTGAATTACCACATGAACGGGCATGTGAAATATCATCAGAAAAAACACCTTCGCAATTACCAAAAGTTAAATCAGCATCTTGCAAAATATGTTTTACATTTCCCAAAAGGGGGCTACAATCTTTATTCGGAGGTAAATAATTAGGTGTTTTCGGATAATTTGTTCCTAACATCATATCCCCCACACCAATGATACTTATTAATTTACTTTTTAATGTATCGCTATATGTTGTTTTAACAAGCTCTTTTTTAAGGGTGTCCCCTACTTGCAAAATATTTTCTTGCTGACCATTTGTATTTTGACAAGATAGAAAAACAAAAAATACAAGTATATTTATAATGGTAATTTTTTTCATTATGATTTTCTTAGATATTTCTGATTTAATCAAGGCTTAATCCACCGCGTGATGATCTCCTAATCATCGTATTATACTGATCGGCATCTAAATCTGCAAAATAAAAATTCACAGGATTGACCGCCTCATCATTTAGCAAAACTTCATAGTGTAAGTGTGGCGACATTGATTTCCCAGTATTACCGCTTAAACCAATTACATCACCACGTTTTACTTTTTTACCTTTTGAAACAAGCAGCTTACTCAAATGAGAATATTTAGTAATAAACCCGTAGCCATGATTAATAATAATCATTTTGCCCTCACCACGTTTATTTGCTGCATACTTAATTTTCCCATCAGCAGTAGCATAAACTTTTGTCCCTTCGGGCACGCTGTAATCCATTCCGCTATGAAAAGCAGGAGTACGATAAAAAATAACTTCCAAATCATCATTTTTTACAGGTTGAATGGAGGGAATGCTTGACAGCATTTTTTCTTTGGTTTCCACAATCTTAGCAAAATTATTAAATGCTTTTTCATCTTTAGCAATATAATTAAATAAACTGTCTAATTGATGATTTATTAAACCGGCTATTTCAAAATCATCAACATCATGAACATTACTTAATGTTTTAGTAAGATTATCCTCATCATCCACTTCTTCATTGGTGTAAGGATCTGATTCCATAATTACTTTATAGATATTTTCATCTCTTTTTTTAATATCTTCAAGTACTTTTTCTGTTTGCAAAAAACGTTTGGTTAAAACTCTTAATTCTTGCTTTAACTTTTCATTCTCTCTAATCTTTTTTCGAGTAGATGGCGAAACAATCACATAAGATGAAACCAACAATAAAATAAAAGCAATTACAATTCCGGACATTAATAGTCCAAAAAACATCCTGAAAAACCTTTTTTTAAAACTTTGATCCTGTTCTTCAAATTTCAGATTTTCCGGATCGAACATATATCTGTTATCTTCCATAGCTTGATTTGCTAAAAAATTAAGATTACAAAATTAATTAAATATAGCAAAGTGCTGTTAAGTTTGGATATATTTTGAGAATGAAATTATCAACAAGCTAGTTAAACATATTTTCCTAATCTTCAAACAAAAAAATAACCAGCTAATTATCAGTATATTGACAC
>JALWNR010000070.1 GCA_027083715.1 Bacteroidales bacterium | reverse complement strand
GGGATATACAAGTGTTGGCGTGCCTTAAAAAGACAAACAAAAATCAAATAAAGAATGAATAAAGAATTAATGCTAATTGTATATGCCTTAATGGCATTATGGACAATCTTTTCCATTTTTTACATTATCCGATTATGGAGAATAAAAGACACTTCAAAATACAATCCATATTTATATAATTCAATACCTTCAATTTTTACAACATTAGGAGTTTTAGGGACTTTTGTCGGTATATTTTTCGGTCTTCAAAAATTTGACGTAAATAATATTAATGACAGTATTCCTACATTGCTGGAAGGAATGAAAACAGCATTTTTGACTTCAATTATTGGTATAATTTTATCACTAATATTCAAAACCATTGGACAACTTGTTTTAAGGTCAGTTGAGTTAAAAGAACCACCTAAACAGACAGACGAACTTTCAGCACTTTCCGAGATTATTAACGTATTGAAAGAAAATAAGAATGAAACAAATTCAAACTTAAAACTCTTAAATACAGCGTTGATTGGAGATACGGATACAAGTATTTCAACTCAAATTATTAAATTGAGAAATCATATAACCGATAATCAGAATGAGCAAGAGAAACAAAGTGAGATTTTAAATAAAATACAATTATCATTAACCGGTAATGAAGAAAGTAGTCTTTTAACACAATTAGAAAAATTAAGAAGCACTTTACACGATAATGTTGCTGAACAAAGAAAGCAAAAAGAAATTTTATCACAAATTCATAACTCGATTAACCAAACAGATGAAAATATTTCAACTCAACTATCTACAATTGATAATAACAGTAGAGAAAGACACGATACACTGATAAATAAATTTGATGAGTTCAGTGATATACTGAAAGAAAACAACACAAAAGCTCTTGTTGAAGTTATGCAACAAGCAACCGAAACATTTAATGCTCAAATGAGTGAGTTAATTGAAAGGCTTGTGAAAGAAAACTTTGAAGAATTGAACAATTCAGTTCAAAGTTTAAATACCTGGCAACAAGAAAATAAAGAAATGATTAGTGCATTAACTGAACAATTTAAAAAAGTATCTGAACAGTTTGAAATATCAGCAAAATCTATAAAAGAAATAACTGAAAATACAGAAAAATTAACCAGTGAGAATAGTCACCTTTCAAATCTAATTCAAGAATTACAAAAAGTAATGATTGAAGATACTAAATATCAAGAAATTGTTTCTAAACTTACTTATACCATTGAAACATTAAAAGAGAATACTGAAACATTTGACGAAACAACTAATAAATTAAATGAATGGATTTTAAAAGAGCATAATTTCAAACAATCCGTTGATATTTTAATAACACGTTTAGAAGAAATTGAAAGGATAAAAGACATAAATGGAGAATTTTGGTCTCAAACAAAAGAGCAGTTGAATGAAGGTGTTTCTTTAATTGCAAATGCAACAAGAGAATTACGTAATAATCTTGATAATATTTCAGAAGAATTTACAGAACAACTTAATCAAACCTTAACAAGTTTAGATGAGTTAATTCAAAGATTAGTTAATCATTACGCTTAAATTTAAGACAGATGAAAGAAGAAGGTGGTAACAATTGGATTTCATTTTCAGACGTGATGACAGGACTGATGATAATCTTTCTTTTTATCTCTATTTCATATATGTTAGAGGTTCAGAAAAAACAAAAACAACGTGATGAAATATTTGAAG
>JALWNR010000069.1 GCA_027083715.1 Bacteroidales bacterium | reverse complement strand
GCATATATTTTATTGTCTTTTTCCCAAAAACGTATGGTATTATCTTCACATAATCCATAAAGCCTGTCTTTTTGCGAAAACATTAAATTACGTACTTTTACATCATGATCAAAAATTTTAATAGAATTTGAATGCATATTTTGTAAATTATCAATATTAATTTGCTTATTTTCTTTTGATACTGAAAGAAGTGAATCGGTTGAATTAAAGTCAATTGCATTAATACCAATATTGCTTAACAGATAATTTCTCGGATTATTTAAATCATTTATGCGGAAAATTAATACACTGCCATTTTCAAAACCCACAGCAAGCATGTTTCTTTTATCATTAATTCCTATTGAAATGGCTTGAACATTATCTCTTTGTGCAAGCAATTTGGTTTCACCGGTTTGAATATTCCACTGAATAATTTTTCCATTGCTCAAAGCAGCTATAATATTCTGACCATCAGCAAGATATTTAATAGCATTAATTCTTGCATCCAAACTGATTTTTTTCATTTCAGTTTGCGATTTTTTGGCTATTTTCCATATCCTGATGGTTTTATCCCGACCGGCAGTTGCAAACTCATTTTCATCAGGGCTTATATCAGCACTTCTTATTAAGCCGGTATGTCCACGTAAACGATAGCTTTCCTTTTCGTTGATGAATAGAAGATATTGTTCACGGTTTTCAAAACCAATTACCAGCATGTTTTCATCTAAAAAATAAGAAGTATTTACAGGAACTTTCGTTTTAAACAGTAGTTCCTTACTAATTATTTCCCGATTTTTAACATTGTATATAATTAAATTATTGTTTTTTGTATGAATGAATAAATTTTGGCCAACTACATAAAATGATATTATTTTTTCATTGGTAATATCCAATATATTTGACAATCCGTTTGCCAGTAATGCATAGCGCAAAGCATTATAAATATCAGGATTACGTGATGAACCGCCATACTCTTTATTAAATACATATGCCTGTATAGCTAATTGTAAATTAATCTGTGGATTTTCATATCGGTTTTGGGCTTTTAAAGCTAGAGTTCTTGCTAAAGCAAGATAACTTAATCGTTTAGCACTGTCGCTGGCAACTTCAGCCAATTTTCTTGCTTTTTCTGCAAGTTTTCTTGCTTGGTCTGCTTTTTGTTTTTCGCTTAAAGCCTTTTTAGCTTCTACTTTGGCTTTTTGCGATTGTTCTTCTGCCAATATTTTCATGGCAATTGCATACTCTTTTGCACTGTCCGATTGCCTTTTGGCTAATAATGCTTGATAGGCACTGCTGTCGGCTTTTAGTTTTTCAATTTGCATTAATTTTGTTGCTGCAATGGCTTTATTTTTTTGTTCTTCAGCAAATTTACGTTGTATTTCTGTGAGTTCTTTTTGTTTTTCGGCTAAGTTTCGTTGTTTTTCGGCATGTTTTTTTTCTTGCATTGCCCACCATGTAAATCCTGATAGTACTGCAATTACAAATATTGACATGATAAAATAAACAACCATCCGTACTCTTTTCTTTCGTTCAATAGATTTTATTGCCTTACGACTCTCATACAAGTATTCCCGAATATTTTCGGCAAGCACTTCGGCTCTTTCTAATTGTTTTTCTACAGAATCAAAACTTTTATCGTATTTGGCTATCCAGTATTTATTAGGCTGGAATTTTTTATACCATTTTTCAAAATGAATCAATGTACCCACCGGTAGTAAAAATTCTTGTGATTTGTCATGATCCAACCATCTTTGCAATTGAATTTTAAAATCTAAAAAATCATTATAGTTTTCCTTTTCTTCGTTTTCCCAAAATGTAAGTAAGTCCCAATTACGTATTAATGCTTCGTGAGTAATATCCAATACGGTATTTGCCGATAAAAACTGACTTTCAATATCATCTTCTTCAATATAGGGTCGTATGAAGTTATTTTTGGGTAATCGAAAAATATTTAAAACTCCGCAAACTGTTTCGTACGAAATATGTTCTTTATTTATTATATCTGTTATCTCTCTAAGTGTCACACGATTACGAACAGCTCTTCCCTGGTCTATTTTTGTTAAGGATTGAAAAGCTACTTTAATAATCATTTTTGCATCTTCTTCGCTAATGTTTTTATCACCCCATTCAACCAATTCCATATAATATAAATAAGCGGTTTCATATAAAATATTGGCATGGGTGTTTAATACATTTGACAAATTGGCACGATTATAAAACTCATGTTTAAAATTTTCTTGAGTTTTCAACCAATTTTTAAAATCTTTTTGCTCATTTTCTGTTAAATATTTTGTAGGTAAACCGGCCAATTTTACCAAATGAACTAAATCCATTTCATCTTCGCCATTTCTTGCACTTGTCCATAACTGACTAAGTGTATGCTGTATAATTGGCAGTTGATCAAATCCTTCTTGTAGTTCATTGATAATAGTTTCCGTAAGACGTTTGGATATTTTACCTCCTGCCAACTTAGCCGGCTCTTCAATAACTTGCTGTAACTCATTGCGTTGTAAGCGAGGAACAAAAAATTGGCTATAACCGATAAATTCAGGTAAACCTTTAAATGCCACACTTTGACTGATAAAATCAGAACGCATGGTAAAAACTAAATAAATAGGTAAATCTTCGATAATGGAAATACTAGCTGTTTCTAAAAGCAAGTTTATGGTCAAGTAGGCTTCTTCCGAAGGAACTCCATTTAAATAGTTTTCCGGATTTGTAAAAAATTCCTCAAATTGATCTGCAAGTATGAACAAATTGGCAGCTTTTGATTTTAGTATTTTACGTTCTTCTTCATCTGCATTTTTCCATTCTTTACCTGTTTTATCTATATAAAATTCAGAATTTTTGTATAATTGTACTAATGATGAAAATCCTAACTTTAGCTCATTTTCAACATAATGAGCATCTAAATTCATATAGTTTGAAAGACTTTGCGAAAGATTTGTCAGAGGTGAACGTTCCGGTCGAAAATCGCAAATTAACCAGTTATTATATTCGGCATGAAAAAAACCGGCACGAGCATTGGGAATAACCCCTGCATATACCAATGATGATTTACCATCACCCGAGGCACCGGTGATAATTGTTATTTTTTTGTCTTCCAGTTGTTTAATAATCTGGCGAATGTGCAAATCGCGTCCTTTGAAGAAAATGGACTCTTCTTCGGTAAATGGGCGCAAACCCGGATATGGACGTATTTTTTCTTTCATCAAACTTCTTGTTCTTCAATTACTTTATCGTATTGTACTTTTATTTCAATAGGGATTAATTCTTGTGCTACAATTTGTGTAATTACCATAGGTGCTTCAAAATTAAGATATGAATTTTCCTCAATATTTGCATCACCAATAAATAATAAAGGAACTTTTGATGAAGCACCTCCTATTTTTTTCCACACTTGTTGTATAAAAGGTACTGCCCAATCACTAGTTCTCTGAAAATAAATGACTACAAATTTAGATTTTTCAATTTGCTGTACTACCAACTCTGAATAATCTACAGCATCGCTTAAAGTAATTTCAATTTTGCGTATATCTATAACATCAGCAATTAAATCAATAATTCCGTTTGCTGAATCTGCATCTAACTCATTGTAAATAAAAAATAAATCGGTTTCGTGTATGTCATAATGACTGTGTTTGTCCGAATACATTACAGCACGCATATCTTCAACAAAAGCAATAGCCGAATTTTTATTGGAAAAAATCATGTTATGGTGTATGCGTTGACGAACTGAACGGATAAACTTATCTTGTTCCTGTGCTATACTGTTTTCAGAAACAAACTCAGGATGCCAAACAAATACTTTGAAATCATTTTCAGCTATATCGCTCTTTTTTTGTGCAGTTGTAAATTGAAAATCTTGCAAAAAAATATTTTGTTCTTCAATTTTCGTATTCAGATGTTCTTTTCCCAATAAATGAATAGAACAATCAGCTGTTTGAATTAAGATTTCAGTTTGCTTTATAAATTCTGTTTCATTTTTTATATTGTTTGCATCAGGGTACAACACTTCCATCCCTGCCCGCTCTAATACTTTCTCTAATAGATTTTTAAGCGGCATAACATCTTCCGACACTTCTGCAACGAATACTTTTATCTTTTTTGTGTAAAAGTCAAATAACATAGAATAAATTAAACTTTACTTTGTGTATGCGAAAAGCGTACCAAAATTTAGTTTAGGCAGTAATTAAATTTTTAAAAAATTCGTTTACTTTTACTGATAGGTTAAGGTGCTTTTTGTGTTCTTTATTTAATACACATAAATTGGATTTTACCCTTAGTTTAACAGGGCTATAAAAAAATTTATATTATATCAGACTCAGGTTAGTATTGCGGTTAAAACCTTTTTAAATCATTTTTATTAAATGTCCAACTTGGAAGCCTTAATTTTTCACCAAAATTTAAAGGATACCAAGGGCTGTCATTTTTATTTGTATTTTTCAGAATATGAATACTTTGTGCCGGCATAAAACTTTGTGCTGCCATAAATATTTTTTCTCCCGTATTAGGGTTCTCTGCCATATCTACCACAATTACCGCGTGTCCGTAAGGAGAACCTTGCTGAATAAATACATCGCCGATTTGCATATTTTCTACACTTACTTTATGCATTTCTCTTTTTAGCGATGCTGTATTTGCATAAGCAAAAATATAGTTCAGATATTTACGAAATTTTTTATATGAATAATCAGATTTAGAATAATTTGTATAATAACGTGCTTTTCCATCCGAAAAATTAAAATGAATATCCTTATATTTTTTTTGGCTGTAAAGATATTCGGCACGTAATCGCATCACGGCATCGGCACATTGTTGTAAGTCTCGGGTTCCAATATCAATATCTATTACGGCATATTGATAACCGTATTCAGTATTCATTATCACTGAACCATCATAGGAATATACGGTTTTATCTTTTTTTAATTTTAAATTTTGCAGATACGCAGCAAAACTTTGCTCTTTGCCAACTATACGGCTAAATCCAGTGGAGACAGTTATTTCATTAATTTTTTCCGGCTGTTTACTTATTATTTTCTGGGGTAGGATGATTTTTTCCGGCTGATTACTTTCTTTGCTTTGTGTGGTTCCATTGCAAGTGCTTAAAAACACAAATACAAGCAATAATAGTATTATGTAATTAAAGGTTTTATTCATTATAAAAGTAACGTATAGAAGATGATAATTATTTTATTGCTATAAATTTTAAAAAGAGACTGTAAATGTATTTATGTACCAAAATTCAGCAATCTATTTTAAATGCAATTATTCTGAAATTTTTTTGAAAAAGCAGGTAAATATTTTGAAATTTAACAAAAATGTTGTAACTTATAAAACCCTAAAAATTAATACTATGCAAACATTTGTTTTACTTACGAAATTATCATCCGAACTGGCTGCACGAATCAGCAATAGAGAAGAAATTGGTAAAATGTGGCTGATGGCTGTAAAAGAAAAATGCCCTGAGGTAAAGTTTATTGCACATTATGCAATTTTAGGACAATATGATTTTTTGGATATTTACGAAGCTCCCAATATTGAAACGGCTGCAAAGGTATCGATGATTAGCCGACAAAACGGGGCTAGCCATGCAGAAAGTCTGCCGGCTATTAATTACAAACACTATGTTGAATTGGTTAGTGGTTTGTAAATTGGGTTAACAGTAGGGGGTTACAAATTGTTGCAGGTTGTTTTGTCATAACTCACAACCTGCAACTTTTTTATTGAAACTGACGCAAAAAGCGAACATCGTTCTCGAAAAACAATCTCAAATCTTTAATACCGTATTTTAGCATAGCAATACGTTCAATGCCCATACCAAAAGCAAAACCTGTATATTCTTCACTGTTAATGCCATTGGTTTCCAAAACATTAGGATCGACCATACCACAACCCAGAATTTCCAGCCAACCGGTATATTTACACACATTACATCCTTTTCCGCCACAAAGCGAGCAAGAAATATCTACTTCTGCAGATGGTTCGGTAAATGGAAAATAAGAGGGACGCAAACGAATTTGTGTATGTTCGCCAAACAGCTCTTTGGCAAAATACAACAATGTTTGTTTTAAATCGGCAAATGATACGTTTTTGTCAATGTATAAACCCTCTATTTGATGGAAAATACAATGTGCACGTGCTGAAATAGCTTCGTTTCGGAAAACTCTTCCGGGCGAAATGGTACGAATTGGCGGTTTTTGATTGTCCATTACACGAACTTGTACTGATGAGGTGTGTGTGCGCAATAATACATCAGGATTTCGCTCAATAAAAAAAGTATCCTGCATATCGCGTGCGGGGTGCTCTTCGGGGAAATTCAGGGCTGAAAACACATGATAATCATCTTCAATTTCCGGTCCTTCACTGATGGTGAATCCTAAGCGGGCAAAAATCTCGATAATTTCGTTTCTGATAATCGAAATTGGATGTCTTGTGCCTTGATAATCGGTATCGCCCGGGAGACTTAAATCTAATTTTATTTTTGTATCATCACTTTCTTCGGCATTGAGCTTTAAAAACTCAACCTTATCTTGAACTTTATTTTTCAATATGTTCAGTACCTGTCCAAATTCTTTTTTTTCTTCTTTTGGAATATTTTTAAATTCTTTAAACAATTCAGTAACAATACCGTTTTTTTTCGATAAAAACTTGATTCTAAATTGATCAATTTCTTCCAATTGTTTTGAAGAAAATGCTTCAACTTCTTTAATTAATTCCTGAATTTTATTAATCATGATGGTTTATACTTTTCTTACATGTTTATCAATTGTGCGCAAAGATAATAATTTATAATTTTTTATATCTTATATTTATTTTTTCTTAATTTTCACCGAAATAATTTTCACATCTTCAACAGGGCGGTTGTTTTTGTCTGTTTTTACATTGGCAATTTTATCCACAATGTCCATACCTTTTATTACTTCTCCAAAAACGGTATAAGAACCATCTAAAAATGGAGTTCCACCAACAGTTTTATATACTTCACGTTGTTCTTTTGTAAATTTCAAGGGTTTAATTTTGGGATATTTTTTAGCTACAATATCAGTTATTACTTGCAAAAGACTATCTAATCCCTCCCTATCGTTAGCCTGATTTTTTTTCTGAATTTTTTGCATCCAGTCTATATTTTCAGGATCTTGTAAAAACTCTTTCACATAAGGCATTAAAATCTGTGCTTCTGATTGATTTTCAATCATGTTCAATTCTTCATCGGTATATTTTTTACCAACAACAATATAAAATTGTGAACCGGATGATTTTTTTTTCGGATTTACCTGATCTCCCTGGCGTGCAGCACATAAAGCACCTCTTTTATGAAATAATTTTGGATTAAATTCTGCATCAATTGTGTATCCCGGACCACCACTACCTAATTGTTGTCCTTTTTTTGCTGATTTAGAATCCGGATCGCCGGCTTGTATCATAAATTCTTTAATAACCCGATGAAAAAGCATTCCATTAAAATAGCCTTTTTTTGCCAATTTTTTAAAGTTTGTTGTATGCTTTGGTGTTGCATCATAAAGTTTTATAACTATCTCTCCCATCGAGGTTTCCATATGTACAATATCCCCTTTGGGTGTTTTTTCTGTATTTTTACATTGGTTAAAAAAGAATATTCCTAAAACAATAATGACTGCATTGATAATGTTTTGCCTCATAATTTGATTTTTAAAATAAAATTCAAAATTAAAGGCAATCGTGCAGAAAAAAAAATATATTACCTTAAACCCGCAAGTATCTTTTGCTGCAAAGCCAAATAGCCCGCCATTATTGGCAGTGCTCGAAAAAACCTACTCACCGTAACTAATGCTACGCTTGCGTTGCTTTTTTCTGTGCTTTGCCAATACTGACACAC
>JALWNR010000068.1 GCA_027083715.1 Bacteroidales bacterium | reverse complement strand
TTTAAACTGTTTTAAAAATCAAAAATGTATGCTTCGTTTATAAGTATTTTTACAAGATTTCAATAATTTATTATTTTAATATATTGATTTGTAATTATTTAAATAAGATTTAGTAAAATGAGCAAAATATATTTTTCACTGACTATTATTTTTTTGTTTTTGTTGTCTGAGCCGATTTATTCTCAGGCAAATAAAGTAAACCCAAACGGTTATAATAAGTTTTATTACGGAAATGGTCAAATTTCCAGCGAAGGCATGATGCGTAACGGAAAACCGGATGGCTACTGGAAAACGTATTATGTAAACGGTCAATTAAAATCAGAAGGTTTACGAAAAAATTGGGAACTGGACAGTACCTGGGTCTTTTATGATGAAAAAGGAAACATCACTAAAAAAATTAATTACAAATACGGCAAAAAAAACGGATATTACATTGTTTATAAATTAATAAAAGATTCGGTAGATAGAAACATTATCAAATCAAAAGAGTTGTATGTGAACGATTTAAGACAAGGTGTGTCGGAGTATTATTACGATAGTGGCAAACTGCACATGAAAACCAATTATGTGGATAATCAAAAACAAGGAGAGGGTATTGAGTACGATGAAAACGGACGAATTATTACTTTGTACAAATACCGGCATGATATAATGGTAGCCAAAGAACGAATAAATCGTTACACTAAGGATGGAAAGAAAAACGGAACATGGAAAGAATTTTATCCTAACGGGAAATTAAAAAAAGAAAGTTATTATAAAAACGGTTACCTGCATGGCTATGTAAAAGAATACGATCAAAAAGGAAAACTCTTAAAATCAGAACGCTATGTGAATGGAGAATTATATATAGCTCCGAAATCTGAAAAGAAAAAAGTTGATTTCAGAAAAAAATATTATGCCAATGGAAAACTGAAAGAAACCGGAGCTTACCGTGAGAATAAACCGGTAGGTGTTCATCGCGAATATAATGAAAAAGGAAAAGTTGTTTCCGCAAAAACTTATAGTTCATCGGGTTGGGTAATGGCAGAAGGAATTGTGGACAGAAAAGGTAAACGTCAGGGAAAATGGATCTATTACTACAAAAACGGGAAAGTAAAAGTAAATGGAGCATATCATAACAGCCGGAGAGTAGGAGATTGGAAATTCTTTTACGAAAACGGAAATGTAGAACAAGAGGGGCATTATAACAGCAAAGGTCGCCCCGAAGGATTATGGAAATGGTACTATCCAAACGGGGTTTTATTGCGCGAAGAAGAACTTACCAATGGTAAATTAGATGGTAAATATGTAGAATATTCAGATGATGGAACCATTGTGGCAAAAGGACAATATATAGATGGAATGAAAGAGGGGGCTTGGTATTACCATATTGGCGATATTATTGAAGAAGGTAATTACAAAGCCGATTTAAAAGACGGTGAATGGGTAAATTATTACGAAAATAAGCAAAAACAATTTATTGGCAGCTATGTTGATGGCGAAGAAAACGGAAAACACATCTATTTTTATCCAAACGGAAAAATAAAAATGCAAGGCGAATACTCAATGGGCAAACGCCATAATACATGGGAGTTTTACGATGAAGATGGAATTTTGCGTACAACCATCACTTACCGCCTTGGCGAAGAAATTAAAATTGACGGACGAAAAATTGAAAAATCAAAGAAAAAAGGGGAATAGACTTAGCCGCAATAATTACCTTCGGTGAGGTGCTTCGCAGTTCATGAAATTCTCTTTTCCGAAACAAGTTCTGAACAGGTAATGCAGATACGAGGCACCGAATTCCACCGATATATCTTTATATTTTTTACAAGCGAAGCTTGTAAAGAGAAAAGTTCAAGGAACTCGTAACGAAGTAGAACCTCGTATGTTTGTAAAAATCTTTATTAAGCTAAAGTTTTATCTTTGATGATTAAATAATAGGGGCAAATTAGGAGCAAGAGAATTTCAAGCGACACCCAACCTTTAGCCTCATGAGCCAAAGGCGAATAAATTTGAGTGTGTTTATTTTGTAATAAAACCAGCTTAATGCATTGATAGTAAATGTATTGTAATGTAACTATAACAAAAGTGGTGAACTGCGAAGCACCTCACCGGAGGTAATTTTGCGGGTTAACTTTATTTCTCCTAAATAACCCTTGCACGAAAATAGTTGTTTATAGAACAAACCAAGCATACAACAAAATTTACCACCTTTCATATTATTATTAAAAATCGGTTGTTTACTTATATCCTCTAATTTGATTCATAGCCGCTCGTAATTATAAATTATTGAACTATAAATTGTTCCATTCATACACAATTAATTTATCCAGTAAATCCCCTGCTTCTATCAACTAGATTATGCCTTTTATCAATAAATGCACATTCGGTATTTAGATATTTTGTAATTTGTATCAAAATATTAGAATACAAACCTCCTGTTTTATATAAGAGACTGACTGTTAATTATATACGATAAATTTTTGTTAAGATTTAGGAATTGGCAGGTTATTTAACTAACTAATTAAAAATGAAAGCTATGAAAATGAAGAACACTTTTTTTATGTTTATACTCGTATTGTTTTTTGTTACTACAAACAGTTTAAACATTTATGCACAGAAAGAAAAATCTACAAAATCAGACCCTAATACACCTATTTTTGAAATAAAAAATGATTTGGGGCAAACTGTTTTTGCTGTTTATCCGGGAGGTGTAAAAATCTTTGTGGATGATCAGTTAAAAGCAGCAGGAGGTGGATTTACCGTTGGAAGGCTAAGTACAGGAAAAGCTGTTGGTGGAGATATTCTTTCGGTTAGCCCGGGAAATGTTAATATATATTTAGATACTGCTTCGACAATTAAAGCAGCCGGTGGAGGTTTTACCGTTGGGAGATTAAGTACCGGTAAAAAAGCACTGGGAACTGTTGAAAATTTCCTTACAGTTACCCCTGACAGCACACGTGTTTATATTGATGAAAAAAGTACGGCAGGTTTTGCCGTTGGTAGAGTAGGAAATACAGTTGGAAAGCAAAATTTCTTGTATCTTAAAAAAGATAATTATTTTATAGGACAAAAAAGTGGTGAGAGAACTACAGGTTTATATAATTTATTTTTAGGTTACGAAAGTGGATTTTCTAACATAGGAGGGACAAGTAATACATTTTTAGGTTTTCAGACAGGCTACTTGAATACTTCCGGAAACAGGAATGTTTTTATTGGTGACAATTCGGGTTATTCTAATACCACAGGTAATTTTAATACTTTTATAGGAACAAACTCCGGAGTTAAAAATACTGTAGGAAATTACAGTACATTTTTAGGTTACCAAGCCGGTAGAGAAGTTCAAACAATAGGGTTTAATACTTGTATTGGCTATAACAGTGGTGCAGGTGGAGCAACAGGTAATAACCGTGCATTTTTGGGTTATAGTTCCGGAGCAACAAGTACCGGTGATGATAATACCTATCTTGGTGCAGAAGCCGGTTATTACAGTGATGCTGGAGCAGGAAATGTTTATATAGGTACCGGAGCAGGGCGTGTTGCGACAGGAAGTAATAATATTTTAATTGGTAAATTTACCGGATATAGTGCAAAAGGCTCTTCCAATGTGTTAATTGGTCCCGGAGCCGGATGGAATCTACAAAGGTCAAATATTTTGATTATTGATAACTCTTCGGATACATTAACTCCTTTAATCTATGGTGAGTTTAATAATAAAAAATTAAGGTTTGAAGCTAATGTGGGTATAAATGCAGATCCGGCTAATGCTGTTTCGTTATATGTTGATGCAGGAAGTAATACTTACGCAGGATATTTTAACGGAAACGTTCATACAACAGGAAATTATACAAGTTCTGATATTCGTTGGAAAAAGAATATCCGAACCATCGACAATTCATTAAATAGAATTTTAAATCTAAGAGGTGTATATTATGACTGGAGAGTAGATGAATTTCCTGATAAAGGTTTTTCAAAAGAAAAACAAATAGGTGTTATCGCTCAAGAAGTTGAAAAAGTATTGCCTGAACTGGTAAATACCGATAACGATGGATACAAAGCTGTTGCTTACGATAAATTAACTGCTGTTTTAATTGAAGCCGTTAAAGAACAACAAAAGCAGATTGAGCTATTAAAGAATGAAAATAAAGAGCTTAGCTCACAAGTTGCTGATTTAAGTGAAGTGAACACAAAGTTATCCTTGCAAACAAAGGAGTTGGACGAGTTAAGAGCTGAGGTAGAACAGCTAAAATCACTTGTTAAAGAGATCGTTGCAGATGAGGTGAAAAATAATAAATCAACTGAATCTGCAAAATAAGGCTTAGTTGAAATATCTATTTTTAATGAATAGAATTGATAATTTTATCACAAAATATAAAAAATACTTTATGAATAAGTTGAAATTAATTTTAATGGTTTTGTTTTTTATGAATACATCATTTTTTGTCTTTGCACAGAAGAAGAATGAAGTTGTTAATTCAAAATCAGATCCGAATACTCCCATATTTGAAATAAAAAATGATTTGGGACAGACTGTGTTTGCGGTTTATCCCGGTGGAGTTAAAATATTTGTTGATGATCAGTTAAAAGCGGCCGGTGGCGGGTTTACCGTAGGGCGTTTAAGTACAGGAAAAGCTGTTGGCGGAGATATACTTTCAGTTTCTCCTGGAAATGTAAATATATATTTGGATACTTCCGCAAATAAAGCTGCTGGTGGTGGTTTTACCGTAGGGCGACTTAGTACGGGAAAAGCAACGGGGGGAGATATTTTTGCTGTCCGTCCTAATAATGTCAATATTTATTTAGATACATCTTCAAAGTTTAAGGCTGCCGGCGGAGGTTTTACAGTTGGAAGATTAAGCACTGGAAAAAAAGCATTTGGTGCAACCGAAAACTTCCTAACGGTTACGCCTGATAGTACTAGAGTTTATATTGATTCGAGTAGCACATCAGGTTTTGCCGTAGGTAAAATTGGTTATTTATCAGGTGCGCAAAACTTTATGTACCTAAAAAAAGAAAATTACTTTATCGGACATTGGTCAGGGAGGTTTAATAAAAATGGATTGTATAATTCTTTTTTAGGATATAAAGCTGGTGCCGAAAACACAGACGGAAATCAAAATGTATTTTTCGGATACCAATCAGGAATGAATAATACATCAGGTTCATTTAATACATTTATAGGTACTGATGCGGGTGCTAATAACAAGTGGGGTACCAGCAATATTAATATCGGAAATGCTGCAGGACTCGAAAATACAGGAGGAAATTATAATGTTATGATTGGAGATAGTGCCGGAGCTAAGAATATTTTTTCTTACAATATATATATTGGAAACAAATCAGGTATTAATAGCGTGGATGGAAGAAGAAATCTGTTCATTGGTTATATGGCAGGCAGAGATAATGTTTCAGGAGGTTATAATACTTACCTTGGAACTTTTGCTGCCGATGAAAATACAGGCGCTCAAAATACTTTTGTAGGATATTGGGCTGGTGGAGGACAAATTATTGGTGATAATAATGTGTTTTTAGGATACAGAGCCGGTGTAAACTCTTCCGGTGATGGAAATGTATATATTGGTCACAGAGCCGGTGAGTATGAAACCGGAACAAACAGGCTAATAGTGGAAACCGAACTGAATACTTTGCCTCTTATTTATGGCGAATTTGATAATCAAAGAGTTGTAATTAAAGGAAGAGCAGCTAATAATCCAAACAACAGGACATTTTATGTTAACGGAGAAGCCGGTGGCGATTTTGCATGGTACAGCGATAGCGATAAACGCCTAAAAACAAATATCCAAACCATAAATAATGCCTTGAATAAAGTATTGACAATGCGAGGCGTTAATTTTTACTGGAAAGATAAAGAGGAAAGAGGAAGTGGTTTGCAGATGGGATTTATTGCACAAGAGGCTATTAATGTAGTTCCCGAAGTGGTGGAAAACTCAAATGATCATTACAGTATGCAATATGCTCCGATAACAGCTCTGCTTATTGAAGCCGTTAAAGAACAACAAAAGCAGATTGAGTTATTAAAGACTGAAAATAAAGAGCTTGTTCAAAAAGTAACGGAATTAGACGAATTAAGGGCTGAGATTGATGACTTAAAAACACTTGTTAAAAAAATAGCAGGGACGGTGGAAAAGGAAGAAACCGAATCGGCTGAATAACTTCTAAAAATAGCATATAACAAATTTAAAAAATAAACAGATGAAGAAATTAATATTTAGATACAGTTTGCTGCTTTGGGGATTCATCTTATTTGCTCCGGCAGCAAAAGCTCAGCAAGTGATTATTTCCGATGTTGCAGAATTTAATCTGGCTGTAGCCGGAACGGTGGATATTAATGCTGATTTAATTAATAATTCACCTAATGCTCTGTTTCTGGGAACATTTGTTTTTTCAGGAACAGTGGAACATGAAATTGGCGGCACAGCTCCTGTTGAGTTTACAAACTTTTCTTTAAACAATACCGAAGGTATCCACTTAGCAACTGATATTTCCGTATCAGGAGATATAAATCTTATTGCCGGAACCCTTAATTTATTGAGTAATAACTTAACGATTAAAAGCAGTGCTACTGTATCCGGTAGTTTTTCACCGGATATAATGGTAATAGCCGATGGGACAGGACAGTTAAAAAGAGAAATAACACAGACAGGTACCTACCTGTTTCCTATTGGTGATACCACCGGATTGGTCGATTTTTCTCCGGTTAGCCTGACATTCAATGACGGTACTTTTACAAATGCAATTGTATCAATTAATTTAAAAAACGAAAAGCATCCGGAAAATACAAGCCTTAATGATTACCTTAATAAATATTGGGTAGTATCTCAAACCGGAATTTCTGATTTTTTGTGCACTGCAGTTTTTACTTATAGCAATGAAGATATTGTAGGTAGTGAAGCAAATCTTTGGGGAGCTAAATGGGACGGTAATCAGTGGACTGTTTTAAATCAGGCTTCTTTAAATCAATTTAGTGGTACAGTTGATTCATTTTCTGAATTTACAGCAGGTGAAAAAACTGTTTTGGCAATAGATGATGAAATTAATTTAGACAATGAAATTAATATTACGGTCAATAATAATAATATTATTATTAGTTCTGATAACAATATAAAACTTGATAGAGTACAAATTTATAATCTATCCGGACAGTTGGTATATGAAAAGGATTTAAATAATAAAACTTATAATGAAGTGGATTTTAATGCGCAATCAAACTATTACATTGTTAAAGTATATTCCGGCAAACAATTTATCAGCAAAAAAATCTTTAAAAACTAATATCATGAAAACAACACTAAGCTTAGTTTTTGTGCTGTTCTTATTGAGCAGTTCACTCTCAGTTTTTTCGCAGGTTAAGAGTGATGAAAAAAGGATGAAATCCGATCCGACTATCCCTATTTTTGAGATAAAAAATGATGCGGGGGAAACCGTTTTTGCAGTTTATCCGGGAGGGGTTAAAATTTTCATAGATGATCAACTAAAAGCAGCTGGCGGTGGTTTTACTGTGGGGCGTTTGAGTACGGGTAAAGCAGCAGGAGGAGATATTCTTTCAGTGAGCCCGGGAAATGTAAATGTTTATTTAGACCCGACCTTAAAAGCGGCAGGCGGTGGTTTTACTGTTGGTAGGCTAAGCACCGGTAAAGCAGTTGGCGATACGGTAAACTTCCTTGAAGTAACACCAGATAAAACACATGTGAATGTGGATGCAAACAGTACCACCGGTTTTTCCGTTGGAAAAATAGGAGAGCTTGGCTTTGATAATTTCTTAAATGTTACTTCCGATAATTATTTTATTGGGCATGGAGTGGCTCCTAATATCTCTACAGGATTAAAAAATTCGGTG
>JALWNR010000067.1 GCA_027083715.1 Bacteroidales bacterium | reverse complement strand
ACAGATATATTGGCGGAACAAATGCAAATACATTGCCGGTTCCGATGATGAACATCATCAATGGTGGTGCACACTCTGATGCTCCTATTGCTTTTCAGGAATTTATGATTCGTCCGGTAGGAGCTCCAAGTTTTCATGAAGCTATTCGTATGGGAGCTGAAGTATTTCACAGCTTAAAAGCTGTATTGAAAAAGCGTGGCTTGAGTACAGCCGTAGGGGATGAGGGAGGTTTTGCTCCTGCTTTAGGCGGTATAGAAGATGCGTTAAGTTCTATTGTTGAAGCAATTGAACTTGCCGGATACGCTCCGGGCAAAGATGTTACCATTGCCCTTGATCCTGCAGCATCAGAGTTTTATAAAGATGGTGTTTACGATTATACTATTTTTGAAGGTGAAAACGGTGCAAAACGTAACAAAGAAGAGCAAGTTGAATACCTTGCCGGGTTAATAGATAAATACCCTATTGATTCTATTGAAGATGGTATGGCTGAGAATGATTGGGAAGGTTTCAAATTACTAACTGATAAATTGGGCAATAGATGTCAAATTGTTGGTGATGATTTATTTGTAACTAATGTAGATTATCTTTCTCGTGGAATTAAGGAGGGTTCTGCAAACTCAATTTTGATAAAATTAAATCAAATTGGTACTTTAACCGAAACATTAAATGCTATTGATATGGCGCATCGTGCCGGATTTACTTGTGTTATTTCGCACCGTTCCGGAGAAACTGAAGATGCAACTATTGCTGATGTTGCAGTAGCCGTTAATGCCGGGCAAATTAAAACGGGTTCAATGAGTCGTACAGATCGTATTGCAAAATACAATCAACTGTTGCGTATTGAAAAACAATTAGGCGCAAATGCTCGTTTCAAAGACGGTAATAAATTTGCTGAGTAGAAAATATTGTTTATGATTTTATACTAAACAGCTTAAATATTTTGTAAGAGTATCCCGATTTTCGGGACAGTTCCCCGAAAGTATTCGGGAATAAACAATGCCGATAGACTTTTAGTTTTGTATTAAGAGCTTGTGATGTAATACGATTACTAAAAGCGTATCGGCATAATTCTAGCATCTTATCAAACACAAAATGAGAATGTAAGGTTTGCGGAAAGCCTGAAAGTCGAAAAACCAGCCACGAAGTGTCAAAAATACCTTAGAGTGTCAAAACAGGCTTGACTTTACACTAGGAACGGATAATTTTTTTTTCACCCATCCCGAAAAAATTATCCGTTTCTATTTTTTTACCTGGTGCATATTTAATATAACCTTTAAATGTACCAAATGGTCCTGAATAGTCAGCCTTTATTATTCCTAAATTAAAATTTAATTTATTTTCAATTACCGGAGTAAAATACAAATCAAGTATTCCATATTTATCGCTTATGTGCCACTCATTTTCAAGGCTTCTGTCAAACTTCACCGGTGGCAACAAATAAAGTTTGCCTTCGCGCCAAAAGGCATTTTCGTTAAACTGTTCCGGATTAATTGATTGATTATCTGTTAAGTTAAAGCAACACAATTTATTACCAATAAATGCGGCACCCGTAACCCAATCATATTTCATATTGTACGGATAATACCCTTTATGATCATCAACAATGCAAAAAGAATTTTCATTTTTAAAGCTGATTTCAAAATCATTTAAATATACAGCTCCCTCCATTCTCTCAATATTTTTATACGAATACATGCCTTTGTTTTT
>JALWNR010000066.1 GCA_027083715.1 Bacteroidales bacterium | reverse complement strand
ATCTTTCAGTGATGTAAGGCATGTTTACTGAACGCGCACTTTCTGAAACAATATCTTTTGCTTGTTTTTTGGTAGCAACAAACAATACTTTTTTTCCGGATTTGGCAATTTGCTTAATAGCTTGTGCGGCTTCATCAAGCTTAACCAATGTTTTATTCAAATCAATAATATGAATGCCATTACGCTCCATAAAAATATAGGGAGCCATTGCCGGATTCCATTTTCTTTTCAAGTGCCCAAAATGAACACCTGCTTCAAGCATTTCTTGAAAATTTGTTTTTGTCATTTTAATTTTTTTAAGTTTACCTTCTGTAGTAAGCAATCATTGAGTAGTTTTGCATAAAAGAATACAAAAGTCTCAACAATTTAGATACTAAACTCGATTTAACGTTTACTAAATTGAAATCTTTTTCTTGCTTTCGGACGTCCCGGTTTTTTACGTTCAACAACCCTCGGGTCACGGGTAAGAAATCCTTTAGCCTTTAAGGCAGAACGATATTCCGGGTCAATTTTAATTAGAGCACGAGCAATTGCCAAACGCAAAGCCTCTGCTTGACCTGAAAAACCACCACCGGTCAGATTTACTTTAATATCGTACTGATCGGCAACATTCACTTCGTTTAAAGGCTGTTTAACAACGTAAAGCAATTGATCGGTAGTAAAATAATCACTTACGTCACGATTGTTAACAGTAATCTTACCTTTTCCGTCGGATAAATAAACACGAGCAATAGCAGATTTCCTTCTTCCAATTGTGTTAATTACTTCCATTTGATTTATTTAATTGAATTAAGTTTAATTTCTTCCGGTTTTTGAGCCTGATGATTGTGCTCAGGACCAATAAATACATGAAGATTTTTCAAAATTTGGCGTCCTAAACGGTTTTTGGGTAACATACCTTGAACAGCGTGCATTACTAAACGCTCAGGGTGCTTTGCCAATACCACAGCAGGGGTAACTCTTTTGTCTCCACCAGGATATCCACTATGGCTGAAATGTTCACGTTTTGTCCATTTATTGCCGGTAAGTCTTACTTTTTCGGCATTGATAATTACCACATTATCTCCACAATCAACATGAGGAGTAAAATCCGGCTTGTACTTTCCTCTTAGCATTTTAGCTACTTTTGCAGCCAAACGTCCAAGAACTTCACCTTCCGCATCTACCAGCAACCACTTTTTTTCCACAGTGGCTTTATTTGCCGATTTCGTCTTGTAGCTTAATGTATCCACGATTCTTGTAATTTTTAATTAATAACATTATACAATTTTCCCACGATAATTTCGGACTGCAAAAGTAAAACTATTTTATTATAAAACAATAGTTATTAACAAATTTATTCACACTTTTTTAGTTTTAAGTATTGGTTTGTTTTATGTTTTTTGAAAAATTATATGATAAATGATAGTTCGGTACTTTTTTATGGGTATTTGAAAATATAAACTTTCTTAAAGTTGTTGTTTGCTTGTTAATGCTCAGATTATCATTGTGTTAATGATTTAAAGTTTCAAGTCTTAATTCGTATTAATAATAAAGGAACAGAACAAAAAAGCAGTAGCAAAGGGGTTCTGCAATAATTGTCTATAAACAAAACGGAATATATGCCTATCAAAAATTACTTTGTAAAGATACTCTTATTTTGGATAAATTATTCTTCATCTACTTCTTTTATCATTAAATCATCATTATAAATGATTCCACTAATCATTT
>JALWNR010000065.1 GCA_027083715.1 Bacteroidales bacterium | reverse complement strand
GTACAAATTTCGGTATAAATGGGAGGTGAGCAAGAAACTTTGTTTTTTTTGAGAACAGCAGAAAAATTACTCTGTATATCAATTTATAAGTAGTTAAATAAATCAAATTTATAGCTTGCAAAAGTAATGATACGTAAACTCATACCGAACTGTTATCAAGTAACAGAAAATAAATTTTCTTAATCCCGAAGCAAGTACGGGATAGACTATGCTAATCGTTTGGCATTATACCAAAAATTATATAATAAATTTGATAGCGGTTTGGTATCAACAGCTTGCAAAGAATAAGTACTAATTATTGACTCTGTACAATTTCTTTAACTCTCTCTAACTTTTCGTCCATGCTCATATAACCGTCTAACCAGTAAATTTTTGTTCCTTGCCGTTCCATACGGCGAAACCATGTCATTTGCCGTTTAGAAAATTGCCTGATAGCTGTTTCCAATTTACTGAACATTTCATTATACGAAATTTTATTTAGCAAATACAAGGTAATAAATTTGTATTCCAAACCGTAATATATCAATGTTTCTGCGGGGACCCCACTGTTAAGCAGGTTTTTGACTTCGTCAATCATTCCGTGTTCAAGCCTGTATTTTAAGCGCTCTGTTATTCTACGGCGACGAGAGTCTCTGTCAAATTTAATTCCCAGTACAAGTTTACTAATGTTTTCTAAGCCAGTCCTTCTATCAGGGTTTTGTTTGTAATATTCGGCTATTTCAATGGCACGTAAAGCACGTTCTTTGTCCTCAATATCCGTTTTGTTGTGTAAATTTCCGTATGCGATGAGTATTTTTGCAAGTTCATCTATGCTTTTTTCATCTAACTGCTTGCGCAGCTTCTCATTTTCAGGAACTTTAAGTAATTTATAGGCGTTTATTATTGATTCAATATACATTCCCGAACCACCACATAAAATGGCTTTTTTACCTTCATTTTTTAATTTCTTATAAACTTTAATAAAATCTTGCTGATATTCAAAGACATTGTATTTATAACCGGGTTCGACTATATCTACCAAATGCAGCCTGATTTTTTTATTATTTACAATGTAATCGTCTAAATCTTTTCCTGTACCAATATCCATTCGACGATAAACCTGACGTGAATCAGCTCCGATAATATCTCTATTGGTATGATAGGCAAGTTGTGCTGCAAAAGAAGTTTTTCCTCCGGCAGTTGCCCCTAGTACGGTAATTAAATCATATTTTTCAGTTAGTTCTTTAAGCTGCATTTTTCCATTATTTGCAGTCTATCAAAAATTGTTGATTGACCGGATACTGGTTAATACTTAATTTTCTATGTTATTCAACTTATAAACTTACAATACTTCGTTAAAAAATAAAGTGTGAAGAGTGAATTAATTTACTGAAAATAAGCATACTAAGATTTGTTTTGCTGTTTTGTAAACACTTGAATTTTAATGTCTTATAAAAATTTAACGAGCTGTTGAAACGGATAAACTATTCAACTACTTCAAATCTTCCATATCAATAATTTTATTTAAAATTGCATACACTGTTAAGCCCGAAACTGTTTTAATGCCTAATTTTTTAACAATATTTTTACGATGAGTGATTACTGTATGTGTACTTATAAACAATTTTTCGGCAATTTCTTTGTTTGTAAATCCTTGTGCCACCATTGCCAATACAGCCCTTTCACGTTTGGAGATTTCATTATTGTCTTTATCCTGCTTTTTGTTTTTCAGC
>JALWNR010000064.1 GCA_027083715.1 Bacteroidales bacterium | reverse complement strand
TAGATATCCTGTTTTTTAACGCACAATACAAAAGAGGACAGGGTTACAGAACTATGGAAAAACAACAACAAGTCAAAGTTTTTGACAACGCGCTTAAATCAATGCAGGAAAACTATCATGCGGATTATATTGCAATTGCCTGCAATACTCTTTCGGTTGTTTACCAAAACTCAAAATATAAAGAAAATAGTTCGGCTGCAATACTGGACATCGTAGCAACCGGTCAAAAACTTATTAATGAATCAGCTTACGATACCATTGTTGAAATATCCATGCCAACCACAGTAAATTCAGGGGTTTATCAAAAAACACATAAAAATGTAATCAGTATTGCCAGTAATACTGAACTGCCGGATGCCATTGAAAGTAACGATCAAAAAACAATAAAAACAATTCTGAAACAAGCTTTTCGTGAAGTTAAAAATGAGTTAATTAAGCAAAATTTACAAAATAACAAACTTTCATTATTTCTTGGTTGTACACATTTCCCGTTTATAAAAAATGATTTTTTTGAAATGGCTGATGAGTTTGGTATTAATTTCAGCGAACTACTAAATCCGAATACAGAATTTGCAAACTTGATTTTTGATACAATCAGAAACAAAAACGGACAAACAAATAAAAACAACGATAATTTAATCAAAGTAATATCCCGCGTTCAGTTAAAAGAAAGCGAGATTGAAAGTGTTTCCGCCATGATTGATAAACATTCGCACAAAACGGCGGAAGCACTGAGAAATTACCATCATATTCCTGATTTATTTTAGTGCCATGTAAAGTGTATTATGCCGTAAAATTTTCAAAACTTGGTATGATAATAATATGCTTGACATGACACTATAATCTTATTCCACAATTATCTTTCGACTTAATTGGCTGTTTTTATTTATAAAATTCAAAAAATACAGACCTTTCGGATAGTTTTTTAAACGTATTTTATCTTTGATAAAAGAAGTATTTTGCTTAAAAACTTTCTGCCAGATTAATATTCCGGCACTATTACGCATTTCTATGATTAAATCATCCCTCAAAACAGTATTCAGCTCAATGTTTATAAATTCCTTAGCAGGATTTGGATAAAGTTTAATTTCGGCAGAAGAAAACAGGTTTTCCACTCCGGTGGTTTGCTCAACGGTAATTACAATTGTATCCGAATTTTCACAATGTCCGTCGTTTACTTTCAGCCAAAATTCGTTCGTACCTGCACCAATAGTTCCTTCAACGGTAATTTCCGCTTTGGTAGCACCGGTATTCCACAAATAGCTCACAAAATTATCCTCTGTTCCGATTACAAGCGACTGGTCAGAAGCAATCGTCGTATCGGCTCCCAAATCAATATCCGGCAAGGGATAAAGCGTAAATTCCAAAGTATCTGAATAATTAACACATCCGGCTGCATTGGTAAGCCGCACAAAATAACGGCCGCTTTCATGAACCGAAAAAAATTGAGTGGTATCCAAACGGTATGCTTCTTCAATCAGATACCACTCATAATCAGCAGCATTGGCATTGGCTGATATAATTGTACTGTCGCCTTCACAAATCTCTGTTGTTCCGTTCAGGCTTAATGAGTTGTCGGGTAAATTATTTATGCTCAGACTTATTTCATCCGAAACATTTTTAGGTACTGCACAATCAAGCGAAGATGTAAGCAATAATTTCAAAACATCTCCATCCGAAAGCAAATTGGTAACAAAAATACTACTGTCTGTTCCTGTAATTTGTCCGTTCACCTGCCATTGATAAGCCGGATTGCTTCCTTCAAATTGTACATCTGCCGTAAAAATAAGTGTATCACCAACACAAGCATCATTTCCGGTATAGCCAGTAATTTGTACAAAGGGTGTTACATTTTCATTAACATAAATGGTAAGCAGCGTGTCTAATGAATCACTACAAAATGTTTTTGTATTGCTTGTATAAATTTTAAAACTTGTGCTAGCCGTCATTGTTCCCGTATTTAAATGAATGGTTCCTGATGTACCTGCTACTGCACTTCCTACGGGTAGATTATCCGAAGCATTAATCAACTGATACATTACATACGGCTCTGAATTTTCAATCACAATATTGGTACTACTTGTTGTAGAGCAAAAAACATCTGTTTCGGCATAAATATCAATTTTTTGTTTACTGTATAACACTTCAATTTCATCAATACTCAATTTCTTGTGGTAAATAGCAACATCATCCAGTTTTCCTTCATAATACATATTGTTTGGTTTATTTAACCAATCGCCCAAATTCCCGTATGCCATTTTCCAATATCCCGAATAAGCGGCTCCGGATGATACTGCCGGATTTTGAGCCTGCAACTGTGCATCAACATAAAGTTTCATTCCCGAAGGAGACAAACTTGCCGTTGCCATATGCCATTGACCATCATTATAAGCTAATGAACTGCTAATTACATTTTTAGTACCATTATCCACACCAAAATAAAGGTGTCCGTCATTACCGATGTAGATATGACGATCGTAATTTGAGCTGGTATCCGTAAAGCGCTGCTCATCAAAACCGATTAGTTTTCCGCTTCCGGTAGTTTTAAACCATAGCGAGATTGTAAAGGTATCGGGGTGATTAAAAGCGGTTGTTGTTGCAATATAGGCTCTTTCCCCATCGAAAGAAAAAGCAGAATAATTATTGTAGCGGTCGCTGGTTTTATATGCACTGTAAATGTTTGCATAATTATTGTGTCCGCTTTCATCCATTCCCCAGTCATTAAATGTCCACCAACTAATTAAGCTATCCATGCTCATATCCAGATAATCGCCGTTTTGTTTTGCAGAATGAAAAGCTGTTACGGTAATCGGATTTGATTTTATGGTACAACTAATGTTGGTTACCTCAGCACGATAAACTCCGCTTTCAAAAGCTTCATAATCCAAAAATTCTGCACCATTTACCGGCACATCATTGTTTGTCCATTGATAGGTATATCCTGTGCCTGTGGTAAGTTGTAAAATCACGCTCCCGCCTTCGCAAAAAGAGGTGTCGCTAAGGGCATGAATCATCGCTGCCGAAGGCTTAGGGCTAAACCGTACCTGAACAGCTTCTGATGTTCCCGTACATCCGTTTTCGGCAACTTTTACGGAGTAAAGTCCCGTTTCCCTTGCCGAATATCCTGTGTTTGTAGCATCCGGAATTTCCACTCCATCTTTCAGCCATTGGTAATTCGGGTATCCCCAATCGGTGTATAAATAAGCGCCGTTATCGCCCACACATTTATCAACCGACGAACCGGCAATAATAAGCGGCTTAGGACATTTGTCCGGAAAATTTAATTTTATCGAATATGCACCTTCTGAGTTTCCGTAATTATTATTTCCGTCCACTACCAAATAATAGGTAATACCACCTTTTACATGAAATGATTGATTGGTAATCGTATCAGCAGGGTCCCAGATGGAAAATGTATTGATACAAGTATTTTCATTACATCCCGATAATAGCAAAACATTACTTGTTCCCTCCAATGATTCGGAAAACTCTATATTTACCATTCCGGTGTATTCCGGTGTAAAAGAATGAACAATTTCTTTATTGGTTTGTCCCCAATAGCACGAATAATTATCAATTAGAGAATCACCGTTTAAGGCAGTATTCCCGTTATAAATTTCATCATCATGCAAAATAATTGCATCAGCACAGTCTAAATTACCTTTTTGCGGTATCTGAAAATATGCTGCCGCAAAATTTAGATTATCATCGGTTTCGTCAATGTCATCATTTGCATCTACCCGGACTACAACATACATCAATCCACTGGTGTCTGTTGCCGGAAGTATTAAGTCGTCTTCAATATCTATTGTGGTGTTTTGTAAAACGGATGGAACTTTTGCCGAATCAATAAATACATCATCACCACTTAAAGATTTATCCGCCGAAAGGTAATATTTAGCAACCGATGAATCAGCATCCGTATTTCCAATGTTTTTTATTTGGTAACTTAAAAAGAATTTTTGTCCCGTTTGAACATACATCGGCTCTATTTTTGCATTTTCCGCAATTAAATCGGCTTTATTATCAGGACAAATCACTTCAAGTGTATAATTACCTTCTTCGGCATAGCGTCCGTCCACTACAATATAATAGGTTCCGGGAGTTGCATCATCCAGATAGGCAACTGAATCGCCCCAAGCCAAAGCGGTGTTTCTATCGGCATATTTTAAAATAAAAACATCCAGATTATTGGTCATTCCGCTTAGCTTAGCCGTTACCCTTCCTGTAAAAAGCGTTGTTATTTTATGAATCTTTTCTTTTCCTGTTTCGTGAATGCTTGTAAGCGGATAAATATTTGCCGTATTTATACCATCGGCAGTAGTTCCTGAATAAGGTGCTGAACAGGAAAGACTTATGGCTGCAATACTATCAAATTTTGCAATGATCGTATCTGGTTGCAAACCCACCATTGCCGATTGTGAACTGGTAAAATTACTTCCGCCGGGAGTTAAATCATCAACTTTAAAATAGCCGTTGTAAGCACCTCCCCACCCCCAGTTGAAATGAAAATAATCCGTGCCCTGATAACCATCGCAATTAAAAGCATGACCTCCGGTTCCGTAACCTGCATAATATAAAGGTCTTCCGGCATCAATCTCTGCACGTAGCATTTTTATCCAGTTTTCATCCGTATAAGCATATTTGCTTGTTAAAAGCGTGTTCGTACTGTATTTAAAATAGTTGATTAAAGCTGTGCGCGCCGTGCTGCTGTATGCTCCCGAACCGGATGGACTATAGTCCATATCTACTGAAACACCACAATGATAGATAAGTGTTGCCACATCCAAATTGTGCGATGAAAGAGCAGAGGGCATATTGCCCCAGTTGTACAAAGTATTCTGAAAATCAGCAGATTGCTCACCATAATCAGGGTGAGTGTATGAGTGGTTTCCTTGTCCGTAATCTGGATAATTCCAGTATTTCATTAACTGAGCCATTGCCGTAGCCACGCATCCTGCCCATACATGCCCACCGGAGCCTCCTGTTGAAGTTTCCGGACATAGTGCATTGTAGTAAACACCCTGATTCCAGGTAGTGGAAATTAAAGGCGGAACATCGGTAAGAGGAGTTTCTTTTAAACCACTGCTTGCCGGATTAAAGCTTTCCGAAGTATATTTTTCCCATGCAGATGAAATTTTTACAGGTACGGATATTTTCAGCCTACTCAGATTTTTAATTTGTGTATCATACACATCCAACCACTCTTCTACTTCGGGAGGCAGATTTTCCAAGGGAAAGCTATTTTCTAAAGAATAAGCCAGCACCGGATAAGTTTTTTTATTTGCCGATACAATGACAAAACCCGGGGTGTTTTGGGTATTGAAAATATAGTAATTTTTGTTTGCAATTTTACCTGATGTTTTATCAAAAACAATTTCGGGAGTAGATTTTTTTAAAGTATTTTGTTTTTCTGATAAAAAGTTTTTGGCAACGGTACTTGCTGTTTTTTCGTTTATTTGCTGTGCAAATCCATAAAAAGGGAGCAAGAAAAGGAATAATACAAGATAGTTTTTCATGATGTGGCTAAGGTTTATTAGTTTTAAGGGAGACCTTAGGCATAGTAAAAACGTTGCATCGTTAAATAAAAGATGCGGGCAATGCCGGTGATAAATTCAAATTAAGAATATTTACTTATTTTACAACATACTTTTATGTTTATTGACAATTTTGGATAATTGGTCATTGGTTATTAGACTATTGCAACATAATCGTATTTCAGCATTAAAAATTAATAATAGAATAATTCATCGGTAGCAGGACAAGTTTTAGTAATTCAATTATTCAATCTCATAATCATTTTTAACATACATTTAACATCAAAATTTCATAAAGGCAATTTTTTATTATTATCTTTGGTCATTAATAATTTTTAAAAATGACACATAAGAAGAAAAAAAGAAAGAAGAAACAACTTCCTGCATACAATAAAAAAACACTACGTAAATTTATTCTTGAAATATTTCGTAAAAATCCGCAAAAACCGTTTAATTACAAACAAATAGCAAAACGCCTTGATATTAAAGATGAACCTACCCGAAAGCTCATCAATTCGGTTTTAAATCAATTGCGCAATGAAGAAAAGCTGGAAGAAGTTTATACCGGAAAGTTTAAATTTATTACCAAAGGTGCATATATTACCGGAATTGTGGATATGACACGCCACGGAGCCGCCTACATTATTTCCGATGATATGGAAGACGATATTTTTGTATCGCAGGCTAATCTGAATCATGCTCTGAATGGTGATGAAGTGAAAGTATATGTTTGGGCACGCAAGAAAAAACATCGCGTGGAGGGCGAAGTAGTTGAAATATTACAAAAATCAAGAACCACATTTGTTGGTACTGTTGAAATTTCCAAACATTTTGCATTTCTTATTCCCGAAGGGAAAGGGATGATGCATGATTTGTTTATTCCGTTGAATAAGCTAAACGGAGCAATAAACGGTGATAAAGCAATTGCCGAAATTACCGAATGGCCCAAAGATGCTAAGAATCCGATTGGGGAAATCATAGAAGTGTTAGGTCCCACAGGGGATAACGATGCCGAAATGCATGCAATACTTGCAGAGTTTGACCTTCCGCATAAATATCCCGAAAGGATAATTGCCGAAGCTGAGAAAATTCCGGATGTAATTACCCAAGAAGAAATAAAAAAACGCAGAGATTTTCGTGATGTAATCACTTTTACCATCGACCCCGAAGATGCCAAAGACTTTGATGATGCACTCTCGTACAGGAAACTGGATAACGGAAACTATGAAATCGGCGTGCATATTGCCGATGTATCACACTATGTACAACCCGACACACTACTCGATGAAGAAGCCTACAACAGGGCTACATCGGTTTATTTGGTGGATAGGGTAGTGCCGATGCTGCCCGAAAGGCTGTCGAACAAAATTTGCTCCCTGCGCCCGGATGAAGAAAAACTTACTTTTTCGGCAGTTTTTGAAATGAATGATAAAGCACATGTGCTGAAAAAGTGGTTTGGAAAAACCATTATTAAATCAGACCGTAGATTTACCTACGATGAAGCACAGCAAATAATCGAAACAGGGGAAGGTGATTTCTTTGAAGAGATGCTGAAAATGAATGAATTGGCACAAAAATTACGAGCAGAACGTTATAAGCGCGGCTCTATTTCGTTTGATAAAATTGAGGTAAAATTTCATATTGATGAAAATGGGAAGCCTTTGGATGTTTATTTTAAACAATCAAAAGAAGCCAACAAACTGATTGAAGAATTTATGCTTTTGGCAAATAAAAAAGTTGCCGAAGAAATAGGTAAAGGAAAAGCTAAAAATGAGGCAAAAACCTTTGTGTACCGTGTGCACGATGAGCCTGATTTGGAAAAATTGAATACTTTTTCCAATTTTATTAAACGCTATGGATACAAAATCAGCCTGAAAAACCGCAAAGAAATTGCCGGATCAATGAATGAACTTTTGGACGAAGTGCAGGGCAAAGCCGAACAAAATGTAATTGAAAATTTGGCAATCCGCTCTATGGCAAAGGCAGAGTATTCGGTAGATAACATCGGGCACTATGGATTGGCTTTTGACTATTACACACATTTTACTTCGCCCATTCGCCGCTATCCTGATTTGATGGTACACCGACTGTTAGAACATTATCTGCATGGAGGAAAATCGGCTGTAAAAGCAGAATACGAGAAAAAATGCAAGCATAGCTCGGATATGGAAATGCGTGCTGCACAAGCAGAACGCGCCTCTATAAAATACAAACAAGTAGAATTTATGCAGGATAAGCTCGGACAAATTTTTGATGGAGTAATTTCAGGCATTACCGAATGGGGAATGTATGTGGAACTGGTTGAAAATAAAGTGGAGGGAATGGTTTCTT
>JALWNR010000063.1 GCA_027083715.1 Bacteroidales bacterium | reverse complement strand
ATACAATATTAGCAAATAAATTTATAATTTAGATACAAATTAACAGCTAATCATTTTTTATAAATTATAAAAAAGTGCTTTAAAATTAACCTTTATGAAGAATACAATTTTTTTATTCCTGACAGCAGTGCTCATAATTAGTTGCAACAACAGTAATATTAACCGTACGGAGTTTGACGAAAAAGCCAGTGATAATATCCTGATTGGTTATACCAACCGCGAAGGACTTAAAATGGAGCCTTTTCATGAATGGTTTACTCCCGGCTATAAACATTATCAGGTAAATGATTCTGTTTTGAGCCTTATTGATAAGGATGATTTTCGGAAAAATATTAAAATAACACTGGTTTTAGGAACATGGTGCAGCGATAGCCGCAGAGAAGTTCCTCGTTTTTACAAAATACTGGATCATTTGGAATATAATACCAAAAAAATGACGGTTATTTGTGTAAATACAGACAAAATAGCCAAAGGCACTAATGTAGAAGCATTAAATGTTACACGCATTCCTTTATTTATTTTTTATCGTAACGATAAGGAAATAGGTAGAATTATTGAAAGTCCGCAAGAGAGCTTGGAAGCAGATATGTTGAAAATACTAAAAAATAATTAATTAGTGTTTGCTAATAAAGTACCTGTGTATCAGATAAAAGAATATAAACAGACAGTATCCAATAAAGTGTGTAAAGTTAGTTTCAGAACTTGTTTTCTGACTATGGTTTGAAAACAAGTTCTGAAAAATTTATTAATTTTAACTATAAAAAATTTAGGCGTTAAGGATACTAAAGATTTTTTAGAGAGTGAATTTCTTAAAAAGGAAGTTTTTAAGTGACAGTACCCTGAAAATCAAGTACCACTAAAATAAAACCTTATCTGCTTTTATTTGTCTGTGTCATGGTTTCAGGGACAGCAATAATGAAATTTGCTCTGTTGATATTTTCTTCATCTAGTTTTTCAACATCTTTCTGATAAGCTACGCTTATAGTTTTAATATTCAGTCCGGGTTTTAGTTTATTAATCCACCAAACAATACCTTCAAAATTATCCGAATGATAAGCACCATCAAAATGAAAGAACAGTTTTCCCTTTTCCCAGTTTTTCAGAATAAAATGAGCCATAGTTGCATCTTTTGCAGCCTGAGATTTAGGAAAATTTTCGGTAACATGAGCCGGCATTCCTTCCATATTCATCATATCTTCGTAACATTTTACTTTGGGGTCGTAAAGACGCTCTAAATCGGGGCTAATATATTTTTTAGCTTCATCCCTCAGTTTTTTCAAACCCTCAAAGCCTTTTTTATGAACTACGGATGCATATCTGCGTGGAATATTTGTAGCAATATATGGGATTCTGTTCTCGCGGGCAAATTCAACAACCGGCTTATAATCAGTTTTGTAGTTGGGCCAAAGGCGCATTTCCGCTTCAAATTTTTTAGCTTCATAAAGGCTGTCCATGTATTCGTCAAGAATCAGCTGATTATCTGCTTCAAACATTTCTGCCCCAAGTATTAAATCCTGTTTTCTCAGATTGTATAAATCAACCGTAAGCTCATACTGCATCCAATGTGAAATAGGGTCTGTATGGTTTTCACCAAAAAATACAATATCCGCATCTTTAAGCTCATTGAGCATTTTTGAGTATTTTATTTCTTTTCCTTTCTGATTATAGAGTTTATATGCAGGTTTATCACTTGTAAATGCAAAGCCTGTAAAAGCG
>JALWNR010000062.1 GCA_027083715.1 Bacteroidales bacterium | reverse complement strand
GTATAATTTTTTTTCTAAGATATTTGCTATCTCTTCTACTGTTTTATCTTTTGGAATATAAATTTTTACATTCTATATACCCAAATCCCTTATCGCTAACCTTTTTGCAAGCTTTATCATTGATTCAGGTTTTTTAAAAAGATAATCTCCTGCAACTATTTTTGAGTCAAAGCCAGTAAGAATAAGAAGCGCTTTAAAAGCTTTTGCGCTTTTTATAAAATGCTTTTTTTCAAGTTTTTGTGCAATTTGGTCCACTTTCTCTTGTTTTTCTATGCTTACCACCTCTCCCTCTGGAAAATCTTTTGGTGGAACAAAAAACAGATTATACATTTGAAAAACAAACAAAATTATCAAAAAAGAAAGCAAAGCCCTCAAGCCCTCTTTCCACCACAGAAATGGCTTCTCTTCCCCATCTTGAGCAGGATAAGAAAGTGTAACAAAAGTTTTCCAAAAAAAATTTTCCTTTTTCATAAAAAAGTATTATATCAAGTAGGCAAGTTTTCTGGAATAGTGGATTTCCTAGTTTCTATATAAGGCAAACCTGGGGCTTTTATTTGCGCGCTTGGGTAGTGATAAAGCGTTGCAAGCTCTGATACAGAATAAATTGAGTATCTATGCTCATGAGGAGGGAAATAAAATGATCTTCTCTTGTATGCGTCTACCAAATCCCTTAGCTCAATTGGTAATCTTATACTTTCAAACTGCCAAGGGTAATCAAACTTCACAATACCGTTTTGCGGTACAATAACATTTAAATTTGGTGATCTAAACTCCCTCCAAAGCTTTGTCATTCCAGGGGAAATCCTTTGACCTGGCTTTGCAAACCCTTTTCTTGCCAAATACATTATTCTCATTCCAACATCAACTCCATCTGCATGAAGAGAACTCGAAAGCGCTCTTATTTCTTCCTCTTGCGACGGGTTAAGTTGACCCTTACCTTTTTTCACTACCCCATCTTTTTGTTCTTCTATCAAAGTATCATAAATTGCTTCAATTTGTTTTTGAGCAGCTTTATGCCAAGAATATTCAACCTTAAATGGCCAAACACCAAAAGAAAAATCCCTGTTTCTTCTTATTATGAACTGAAGCCACATCTGCTCTCCTGGACCAAGTGAAGAGAAAAATTCAAAGACACCAGCAAGAGGGTCTACTCTGTTTTCAATTGAATCCTCTGTTACATCTTTGTCTACTTGAAAATCAACATATGTTTTTATTGGATATGGATCAGGTTTTCCTTTTCTAAATTCAAATGCCCACAAATCAAAATTATCTGGGTCGTAACGAAGTCCTGAAGTATAGTCTTCTATCTCTTCAATTTCTACATCTGGGAACTGGCCATAAATATGACTTTTCACATAATCCACCAAATTTTCTTGAACATGAATTATAAACTTAATTCGCCCCTCAATTGAAATAAGCTCAAAAGCAAATCTTGGCCTTGTCTTTCCTTTGATCCACACATCAATAAATGTGGACTCATAAGGACCTGTTATTATACCGTTGAAAGCAACCGCCATTGCTTTTGGTGATTTTATATTATCTTTTGGAATTCGCACTTCAAAAGTTTTGTATTTCATATTAAAGAAATTCAACGCTCTTTTATACTCTCTCCAAGATACAGCAGCAAGAGCAAAAGAGGCAGGAAAAAGCACAATTCCTGCAAAGAACAAAAACCAAAGCAAGGCAGAGTACAAAACCCCAGATTCTAAAATAGCAAGAGG
>JALWNR010000061.1 GCA_027083715.1 Bacteroidales bacterium | reverse complement strand
ATAAATAAATACTTGCGAAAATAATTGGTTATTGAATATTGTATATTGAGTGTTGAATATTTAATGTTTATCAAATTAATGGTAAAACTTTATATTTATTGATTTACCACTAACTTTGCAGTAGTACCTTAAATTTTATTTATTCCGGTTATTAAATTCCTTACGAAATTCCATTACCTTTTTATATTGCTCCCATTTATTTTGAATGGCTTCAGCAATCTCATATTCCGTGGCATAGATTAAAAATCCCTCCTGAAAATTGCAATAATCAATAAAATCTTTAATATCTTCTCCTTCAAGACCGGTAAGTTCAGTAATAAGTTTATCATTAAATTTAGGTTGTATAATATTAAACCTTCGTTCCATTGCTTTTACTTTTTTGCGCTGTTTTTCATCTTTTGATGTGTATGGGATAGTAAATCCTACACGCCCGCTTTGATACAACATACGCAATTCACCTTCGGGAAATAAGCTACTCATCCAGATTTTAATATTTTTAGCAGTTTTATCTTCTTCTACTTCCGTTTCCAGAAATTCTGCTTTAAAAACCTGCCATCTTATTTGATAAATATCAACAGTAGCCACATCATAAATTTTCTTTTTCATGACTATAGTTAATTTAATACTATCTTTTACAGGAATATATCTACGCAATGATACATGTTTTACTTGATAACCAATTGCAGAAATACGGATAGAGTCATTTCGCATTACCGGTAGATGAAATTTTCCGGAAGTATCACTAATGGTAGCATGTCCACGCCTAAGGTCAATTATATGGGCAAATGAAATGGCATTACCTTCATTATTAACTATTCTTCCTTTAAAATGGTAAATTGTACTGTCATTACGTATTTGTCCCTGTAGCTTTATAAAAGCAGAACTATAAAAAAACAAAACGGAAATAATAAAATAATTTATTTTCAAGCCAGCTATTTTTTATGGTTTATAATAGTACAAACATAATAAACTTTAAGCATTATCAATATATATTAATTTGTTAAAAAATCTTAATTTTTAAAATAAAGAGTTTTTTGTCTTTTATTCTCGGTTTCTTTTTTATAATTTTGAAAGCAAATAAAATCAAAAACAATGAAGCATTTGAGCTTTTTATACATATTTACTTTTGCTTTGTTGAGTTTTTCATGTGTAAATTTAGAGAACTCGGCACAAAATAAAGATAATAAGAATATTAAAACACAAAATTTAATAAATAATAAAATGAATAATCACAAAAATAATAATAGAGAGATTGCAATTTTTGGAGCAGGGTGTTTTTGGTGTGTTGAAGCGGTTTTTCAAGATTTAAAGGGTATTTATAAAGTTGAATCAGGCTATTCCGGCGGAACAGTGAAAAATCCTACTTATGAAGAAGTATGTACAGGCACTACCGGACATGCAGAAGTTACACGTATTGAATATAATCCCAAGGAAATCAGTTTTGAGCTTTTACTATCGGTATTTTTCAAAACACACGATCCAACCTCATTAAACCAACAAGGTGCAGATCAAGGAACACAATATCGTTCTGTAATTTTTTATACTTCGCCCGAACAAAAAGAAATTGCCGAACGAATTATCAATCAACTAAATAAGGAAAAAGCTTATTCAAATCCTATTGTTACAGAAGTATCAAAATTTGAAAAATTTTATAAAGCCGAAGATTATCATCAAGATTATTTTACCAATAACCCAAATCAAGGATATTGCCGTTTTGTAAT
>JALWNR010000060.1:3615-7906 GCA_027083715.1 Bacteroidales bacterium | reverse complement strand
TTTTATTAAAAATCAGCTTTTTTACTCTTAGTAAAAAGAAATAATAATAAGTACAACTTACTAATAATCAGTGCTGTTTTAAATGAGAAAGCTGAGTAACTTCAGTTTTGTATTAAAGGCAAAGAAGATGAAGTAAAATTTGCAGCAGAAGCTAGTCCAAATGATACCGGATTTTGTTTAAAGGATTTCACATCAAAACTATGTGTACAACTATCCACAGCTAATTTTTCAGAGAAAAACCAACCCTGCAAATACTACAAACTACATTTTATTTGAAAACACGGCATTTTCAGGAAACTCTTAACCCGCAAAATTCACCGCCTTTGTTATAGTTTCATTGTAATACATTTATTATCAATACATTAAGCGAGTTTATCACAAAACAAACGCACTCAAATTTATTCACCTTCGGCTCATGAGGCTAAAGGTTGGGTGTCGCTTGAAATTCTCTTCACGCATCTACTTCGTTACGAATTCCTTGAACTTTTCTCTTTACAAGCGTAGCTTGTAAAAAATATAAAGATATGTCGGCGGAATTCGGTGCCTCGTATCTGCATAAAGAGAATTTCATGAACTGCGAAGCACCTCACCAAAGGTAATTATTGCGGTTAATAAAAAATATTTTCTAAACATTATTTTACATCCGGATGAAATTTTTAAAACACAAACAGTAGATAAGTTTGATATTTCAAAAATTTGATTCAAGGATTACTCCTCAATCATTTTTTTCATACCCTCTGTCATATAAATCTTATATTTATCGGGCTGTTCCGGATCAGGATAGATAAGATAAGCATCTAATCCTTTTAAGCGGTTCAAGAGTTGCATTGATTTTTCCAGACCAAGCACCATACAGGTTGTGGCATAGGCATCTGCAGTAATACAATCATCGGCAACAATAGTAGCACTTAAAATGGATTGTTTTGCAGGATAGCCGGTTTTGGGATCAATTGTATGACTGTATTTTACTCCGCCTTCTTCATAAAATTTTCGGTAATTACCCGAAGTTGCCAATGATTTATCTTTCAGTTCAATAACTGCTTGCAACTCACGGTTGCTTTCATCTGAATGCTCTATGGGTTTATCAATACCTACCCTCCAAAGCTTTCTTTCAGGATTAAGTCCTTTTGCTCTAATTTCTCCACCAATTTCAACCAAATAATTTTTAACACCTCTACTTTCTAAAAATCGGGCAACGTAATCAACGGATTGCCCCTGTGCAATAGCATTACCATCGAGCATTATACGTGGGTCTGATTTAATCAATTTAGAATATTCAAGTTTTACTTTTTCCATCCCGACAAATTGCATCAAACTATCAATTAAAACACTGTCGATATCAGATTTTTTTGAAAACCCAAAACCATAAGCATTTACCAAAGGAGCAACGGTTATATCAAAAGCACCACCGGATTGTTTGTAAACCTCTTTTGATTTATTAAAAAATTCAATAAATAAATGATCGAGTATAACCGCTGTGTCGTTTTTATTTATACGTGAAATTATAGAATTATCAATATAAGTTGATAAAGATAAATCAAAATTTCGCAATAATGAATCTATTTCTGCTGAATATTCCTCTGCTCCCTGATAGGTAATATGATAGGTAGTTCCCTGAGCATAACCTGCAAGTTTATAATATGTTTGTTTATTATTGCAAGAAATAACAATAACAGATACAAATATAAAAAATAAGAATACTTTTTTCATTATTATAAAAATTACAAAAATAAATACTTTAATAAAAAAATGCCACAATAAAATTGCGGCATTTCACACTAATTATTATTTTTTTTATGAACCAAAATCGTCATACGCAATCATTTCATCGGGAACTCCAAGGTCATAGAGCATTTTTGTTACAGCTGCATTCATCATTGGAGGACCACACAAATAGTATTCTATTTCTTCTGGTTCTTCATGATGTTTTAAATACTCATCAAAAATTACTTGATGGATAAACCCAACCGGACCATCCCAGTTATCATCCGGCATTGGCTCGGAAAGTGCAATAGTAAATTTAAAATTATCAAATTCATCTTCAATTTTTCGGAAATGATCCTCGTAGAAAATTTCACGTTTTGAACGTGCGCCATACCAGAAAGTAGCTTTTCGCTTAGTCCTTTTTGTAAGAAACTGATCAAAAATATGCGAACGCATGGGTGCCATACCTGCACCACCTCCTATAAACATCATTTCACGATCAGTATCCTTAATAAAAAATTCACCGTAAGGTCCTGAAATAGTAACTTTATCACCCGGTTTGCGAGAGAAAATATAAGAAGAGCAAATACCAGGATTCACATTCATAAAAGTGTTTTTAGCTCTATCCCAAGGCGGAGTAGCAATACGAATATTTAACATGATGATATTTCCTTCGGCAGGATGATTTGCCATTGAATAGGCACGATAAGTAGGCTCAGGATTCACCATTTTTAAATCCCACATATTAAATTTATCCCAATCCTCATGATATTCTTTTTCAATATCCATGTCTTTAAAATCGACAGTAATCTTTGGAACATCAATTTGTATATATCCGCCTGAACGGAAATCAAGGTGTTCACCTTCTGGCAATTTAACCACAAACTCTTTAATAAATGTAGCCACATTGTGATTAGATACCACTTCACACTCCCATTTTTTAATACCCATAATTTCTTTGGGTATTTCAATCTTCATATCCTGCTTAACTTTCACCTGACAAGCAAGACGGTAGTTATTCTGCTGTTCTTTACGTGAAAAGAAAGGCTTTTCGGTAGGTAAAATATCTCCACCACCTTCAACAACCTGACATTTACACATTCCGCAAGTACCACCACCCCCACAGGCAGAAGGTAGCAAGATTTTTTCATCACCCAATGTAGAAAGCAAAGTGCTGCCCGGTGAAACCGTAAGCTCTTTATCGTCATTAATGACAACTTTCACTTCACCCGATGGTAAAAGTTTTGCTTTTGCATACAAAAGAATGGCAACCAAAAGCAATATAATAATCAGGAAAACTGCTATACTTATGCCGATAACTGTTGTATTTACACTTAAAAATATCATTGTAATAAATCTAAAAGTTTATAATTTAATTCCCATAAAGCTCATAAAAGCAATTCCCATTAAACCGGTAATTATAAAAGTGATACCAATTCCACGAAGGGGTGCAGGAACATTTGAATATTTAATTTTTTCTCTGATTGCAGCAATACCTACAATAGCTAAAAACCATCCTATACCGGAGCCTAAAGCAAATGATGTTGCTTCGGCAATAGAAGTATATTCTCTTTCTTGCATAAATAAAGCACCCCCAAGAATTGCACAGTTAACAGCAATAAGTGGTAAGAAAATACCTAACTCAGAATATAAAGCCGGAGCAAATTTTTCAACAATCATCTCTACCAGTTGTACCATGGAGGCAATAACAGCAATAAACATGATAAAACTTAAAAATTCCAAATCAATTTTTGCAGCACTTTCACCAAGTAACCATTCTAATGCACCTTTTTTCAATAAAAAGTTTTCAATTAAATAGTTTACCGGAACAGTAATTCCCAATACAAATACTACGGCAATTCCTAAACCTGTTGCGGTATTCACTGTTTTAGAAACAGCAAGGTACGAACACATGCCTAAGAAATAGGCAAATATCATATTGTCAATAAAAATTGACTTGACAAATATATTTAAAATATCTTCCATAGTTGTCTAGATTATTTTGATTCAATTAATTCAGTGGTTCTTGATCTCTGTACCCAAATAATAACGGCTACAACAATCAAAGCCATAGGAGGCAAAATCATTAAACCATTATTTACATAGCCAAAATCATAAAATCCTTTGGGAACAATTTCAATTCCCCAAACGGTTCCTGAGCCAAAAAGTTCTCTAAAAAAAGCAACAATAATAAGTATTATAGCGTAACCTGCACCATTACCAATTCCATCAAGAAAAGACGGCCAGGGTTTGTTTCCTAAAGCAAATGCTTCTAAGCGCCCCATAATGATACAGTTAGTAATAATTAATCCTACAAAAACAGACAATTGCTTGCTAACATCATAAGCAAAGGCTTTTAATACCTGATCAACTAGAATTACCAATGCAGCAATGACTACTAATTGGACAATAATTCTTATTCGTGAAGGTATCGTATTTCTTAACAGTGAAATAATCACATTGGCAAATGCCAATACAAACAAAACCGACAAGGACATAACAACAGCCGGTTCCAATTTTACCGTAACCGCTAAAGCGGAACAAATACCTAAAACCTGAACAGTAATCGGATTATTCAGATTAAGAG
>JALWNR010000060.1:0-3605 GCA_027083715.1 Bacteroidales bacterium | reverse complement strand
GGTTAAGAGGGTCTGTAATTAATTTTAAACTTTTACTCATCGGTTAATTATTTTTTATTATTTTCTAAATAAAATTTATAGCTTGAAAGACAATCATAAATCATTTTTTGAACTGCCTTGCTGGTAATGGTTCCACCAGAAATTGCATCAACACCATGTTTGTCATATTCTTCAATACTTTTAGCAGCAGCTTTTCCTCCCTTTACTACTTCAATGCCAATTAATTCTCCTTGGTCATTGTAAATTGTTTTTCCCGTAAAAGGAATTTGGAACTCTTTTTTTGCAATTTCAGCACCCAATCCGGGTGTCTCTCCTTTATGATCAAATACAGCTCCGTAAACAGTATTATAATCCTGATCCAAAGCTATATATCCCCAAATAGGTCCCCAAAGACCTTTTCCTAACAGCGGAATAATTAATTTTTTGGAACCATCTTCTAAACTTGCTTCATATAGAGGGAGTTCTCTATTTTCAAGTTTCTTTTTATATTCTTGTTTCAAATTTACATCAAAAGCTTTTTTCCCTTGCACTTCTTCACCTTTAGCATTTACAACAAAACTACGGGTAATGTACTTTTCAAAAACTTGATGTGCATTATCTCGAGAACTTTCAATATGTACCGAAGCTAAAATATTTTGCATCTTTTCATTCATCACATTCATTTCCTGAATTGGTTGTAATTTCAGAGCGGTAAACGATAATGCAGCCGCTACAACTATAACCAAAACCGATGCGTAAATAAATGTATATAAGTTTCCGTTGGTATTCATTGTATTTAATTTTTTAAGCTTGAGCTCGTTTTAAACGTTTTTTAATATTTGCCTGAACAACATAATGGTCAATTAAAGGCGCAAATACATTCATCAATAATATTGCCATCATCACTCCCTCCGGATATGCCGGATTTAATACCCTTACCAAAATAGCAATAAATCCTATTAAGAATCCGTAAATCCACTTGCCTCTCTCTGTTTGGGCAGCTGTTACCGGATCGGTAGCCATAAATACTGCACCAAAGGCAAAGCCTCCAAGCATTAAATGCTCGTACCAAGGTAATGCCATATAAGGATTAGTGTCAGTAGCAAATATATTAAGCAATAAACCCATTGTTATACCACCAAGGAATACGGAAAGCATAATTTTCCAACTCCCTACACCTGTGTATAAAAGGATAATTGCTCCAATCATAATGGCAAGAAATGAAGTTTCACCAATTGAACCGGGAATAAATCCCATAAACATATCGTAGATTGAAGGTAATTTATCGGTTAAACCAGCAGCTGCATTAGCCAAAGGAGTGGCTCCCGAAAATCCATCAACAATACCGTTCCCTTCGCCTAATCCTGCAATCCAAACTTTATCACCCGACATAAAAGCAGGATAAGCAAAAAATAAGAATGCACGTGTAAGTAAAGCGGGGTTTACAACATTCATTCCTGTTCCGCCAAAAACTTCTTTTCCGAAAATAACGGCAAATATTGTTGCAACCGCCACCATCCACAAGGGTACATCAACCGGAACAATCAGCGGAATTAACATTCCACTAACCAAAAAACCTTCTTCAATTTCATGTCCTTTAATATATACAAATACGAACTCTGTACCTAAACCGGCAATGTACGAAACCAATATTAGTGGTAAAACTTTAATAAAACCAAAACCAAATGTTGTCCAGAAATCAGCATTCTCACCAATAGATGCATAGTGTAGAGCACCAACATTCCACATCCCGAAAAGCAAGGCAGGGATTAAAGAAATGACCACAACACTCATAACGCGCTTTAAATCAACAGCATCCCTAATATGGGCACCTTTTTTGGGAGCTGTATCCCCCAATACATACAAAAAGGTTTCAAAACTTTCAAAAATCGGCAACCACTTTTCAAGCTTACCGCCTTTTTCAAAGTTTGGTTTTATTTTATCAATATAATTCCTTAATGCTTTCATTTGTAAATTTTTATTATTTGATTAGTCAATGACTAACTAAACTCTTTAATCATTAAATTAATTCCTTTTCGAACTAATTGTTGAATTTCTATTTTAGAAGTATTTACCACTTCACAAAGTGCAAAATCTTCTTCTGCTACCTCATAAATACCTAATTGCTCCATCAAATCAATATCTTCAACAATAATGGCTTTCAACAGTTGCATGGGTAATATATCCATTGGAAAAACTTTTTCCAACTCACCCGTAACAACAAAGGGTCGTAATCCACCATGAAGATTTGTATCTAAAACCAACTCTTTATTAGGATTTAACCAAGAAAAGAAAGTTCTTGTCATACTGAATTTTCCAAAACCCGGTGTAGCCCAACCCATAAACTCAGGTTCATTACCTTCGGGAATAACAGTTATTTGGTAATGGTAATAACCAATAAAACTCGATTTCACTATTTTTTCACCGGTCAATACATTTCCTGAAATATAACGTACATTATTGCTGCTAATCTTAGAATCAATAATAGAAGCTATTTCAGCACCGTTTAGAATTTTATAATATTTAGGTTCTTTAACTTCTGAACCGGTTAATGCAATAATTTTTGTTGCATCGTAAACCCCTTCATTAAAAAGCTTACCAATTTTTGCAACATCAGCAGGATTTACATACCAAACAATCTCGCCTTTGTTTAAAGGATCAATATGATTAATTTGAACACCTATTGAACCGGAAGGGTGTGGACCTGAAAATTCATAAATATCAACACCTTTTGTTGTTTTAAAAAAGTCTGTATTTCGTTCTTTATGTAAACTCAAATTTACTTTTTGTGTGAGTTTATTTAAAGCATCCACACCAGTTTGAAAATCATTAAAACTATCTTTTAAGATAAACTCATAATCCGGTGCCAAAGGTGCAGAATCAAAGCCGGAAATATAAATAGCTTTGGGAGTATCCTTAGGATTTGCAATAATTGCATATGGGCGCTGCATAATGGCAGGCCACAATCCTGACTTTAAAATATTCTCCTTAATTTCTTCTGCTTGAAGATCGTTTGGATTGGCTTTTTTAAAACTTTCATACTCTTGTTTGCCGTCCGGCTCTACAATAATTTCGAGGATTTTACGTCTTTCACCACGATTTACTTCCAAAACTTTTCCGCTGACAGGAGAAGTAAATAAAATTTCCGGTCTGTATTTATCGAAAAACAATGGTGTGCCGGCTTTTACTTCGTGCCCTGCCTTTACAAGCAGCTTTGGCGTTAGTCCCTCAAAGTCAGTAGGCTTAACAGCATAACTTGCAGACATATCCAGTTCAACAAGCTGTTTTTCAGCTTTTCCTTTTAGCCGGATGTCTAAGCCTTTTTTTATTTTTATAACTTTTGACATTTTAACCCTTAATTATTAAACATTTGTGCAAAAATATAAAAAAAATCCGCTTATATACAGATTTTATTATTTAGACTAATTTTAAACTGCAATAAATCTGTTTTGATACTGAAATTTAAATATTTATCCGCACAAACATGTTATATAACAGGCAATAGAATTATTAGAATTTAAAGTCGCTCCTTTTTAGTAATACTGCGTAAAGGTTTTAAATTCGGAGCTGCTGTGCAACGTTTGATATGCTGATTATAATACATTTAGTAAATTATCAATATTTTA
>JALWNR010000059.1 GCA_027083715.1 Bacteroidales bacterium | reverse complement strand
AAATATATGATAAGAGCGGTGAACTGCGAAGCATCTCACCGAAGGTAATAATTTGGGTTAAATTATGCATCTTGATATAATGGAAGTGTAAAACTAAAATTACTACCTTTTCCTTTTTTCGACTCAATAAATAATTCACCTTTATTAATTTTTATAAATTCTTTAACCAGGTTTAAGCCTAAACCACTTCCTTTTTCTCCGTTAGTACCTCTTTTTATATTTTTTGCATTAAAAATATCCTGAAGTTCTTGTTCATCAATACCGGTTCCTTCATCTTTGATGCTTATAATGCAATATGTGTTTTTCTTTTTGTTAGAAAGGTATATGGAGGCATCTTTAGTAAATTTTATTGCATTTGAAATTAAATTTCTGAGAATTGTTTCCAGCATGTTTTTATCCGCAAAAACAGTACAATTTTTAAATTCATTTTTGATAACAATGTTTTTGGATGCTGCTGTATGTTTGAAAATATCTATAATTGATAACAAAGTGCTGTTTAAATCAACTTTTTGCGGATTATATGTAATTCCTTTCGACTGAATTTTTGACCATTCTAGTAAATTTAGCAGTAAGCCATATACTTGCTCACTACTATCGGATAAGAAACATAAATACTGATTAAAGCTTTCGTAATCACCTTTTTGTGCCGATTCTTGGATGAGTTGTGTAAAATTAATAATTGTATTAAAAGGACTTTTTAAATCATGGGCAATGATTGAATAAAATTTATCTTTGGCTTCATTTGCAAGTTTTAATTCAGTCGCTTTTTCCTTTAATTGCTGATATTGTATCTCAATTTGCTCTTTTTGTACGTTTATTTGGTTTTTTGCCTTTTCCAATTCCTTGTTCTTATGTTTTAATTGCTTATTAACGGTTAAGTAGTATTTATAATATATATCCAGAAAAAATACGGAAATAATCATGGAAAAAACCACATACAACGAAAAAACAAAATATTTACTTTGAACATCGGGATAGTAGAAAATATAATTTGGGTAACTTACTTCAAAATAAAAAAGTCCGAATACTATTAATATCAGTAATGCAATAAACCAAAAACGTTGTTTTTTTGGCGCAAGTGTATATATAGCAATGCTCACTAAAAATACAAAGTAATGGGTACCCCCTCTACTCCCTTCGTTTGAAATCCACGACATAGGAATTAATAATAAAATAGTTGAAAAAGCAAGAAAAACAATTACTTTCTCAAACTTTTTGCTCCTATATGAAATAAAATAAGCTAAAGCAAAAAAGGCTGCTGATATTGCGGGTAAAAATCTAATTTTATCCGGTATCTTTAAAAAAGAAACGAGAATTAATGAGATAAGCGACATTAAAACAGCAATAACTAATACAACGTTTAAAGTGCGATGCATTAAACCAAATCGCTCTTTACTTCCTGATATAGCTGTAAATACTTGATTCATTTTTAATTAATCTCACATAAAAAGTAAATATTAAAATGTTTGTTAATATTAATTAACACTGTTTGTTTGTTCTAACTAATGCATAATTCCGGCAATGGTTATTATTGCAAAAACCTACAAAATAAAATGATGAGTATAAACAAGATTATAGATTTTCAAAATTAAAAAAATTATTTTGTATAAACGAATTAAATTTTCTTAATTAGTGTTTGTCTATAAAGTGCTTGATTTTTGAAAAAATTAGATTTTTGATGAATTTTTGTTTTTTTCGTTGCAGCAAATGCTTAGGTATTAGGC
>JALWNR010000058.1 GCA_027083715.1 Bacteroidales bacterium | reverse complement strand
GGATATAATTAATCTTAAACTTTTAAGCTTGCAACTATATAATGATAAGCTATACACTTTACCCTTTTTGTTTTGGGTAAAGCTTGCAAAATTCCAAATAATTTTACTAACCGGAGGTAAACTTATTGACAATTTACTTTCAATACTTTTTATAATTTCCAAATCATTGTTTTTGGATTTATTTTTCATGCTATTGTATTCTCTCAGTTTGTAAAATTATTTATAACAGACTTAATTACGGCTTGATTATCGTGGTTATTCCATAAAATTTGCCATCCTCTATGCTTAAATTAGAGTTTCTTTTAAGAATCAATTTTTACCTTTTAATTTTGTATCAAAACTAAAAGTTTATCTGCATGAAAATTTATAACTGAACATTTAATGAACATTACGCTGAATGTATTCGCTGTAATCTTTTAAACGGGGTTGGTAGTCTTCCATAAAAAGTTTTGAGGTAATAATAAAATCGGCAGTTGAGCGGTTCATAGCAGTAGGGACATTGTATAGTACACAAATCCTGAGTAAAGCTTTCACATCAACATCGTGTGGTTGTGAACTCATCGGGTCCCAAAAGAAAAACATTATGTCGATTTTTTGATCAGCAATTAAAGCACCTAGTTGTTGGTCTCCTCCCAATGGTCCTGATTTTAGTTTTTTGATGTTTAATTGATGACTTTCCATGATTTCATCATTAATCAAAGTTGTTTCAACTAATTTACCGGTTGTTCCGGTACAAACCAGTTTATGTTTTAATAAAATTTCGCGATTGTACGATACCCATTCTACAAGGTCTGCTTTGCGATTGTCATGGGCAACTAATGCTATTCTTTTCTTTTTGGTCATAATCTTATAAGTTTTGGCAAAATGTCATTAGGCATTCTATTCTTGAACAACTCATTTTTTTGTTTAAACAGCCTCTTTCAAAAATTCTTCTTTTAAAATACTATATAGGTATGAATCTTCAAATTTGTCTTCAATTAAGAAATTTTGACGTAGTCTGCCTTCACGTGTAAACTTTAAACGTTCCAAAACTTTAATTCCTCGTTTGTTTTCAACAAAAGTTTGTGCTTCAATACGGTGCATACCTAATTCACCAAATACAAATTTCAAAAAAGCCTGTAAGCTTTCATGCATTTGTCCTCTTCCCCAGTAGTCTTTTGCCAATTGAAAACCAATTGTAGCAAAACGGTGTTTGTAGTCAATATGGTACAACCTGATGGTTCCGAGAAAATCTTTTGTAGCACGTGAAAAAATACCCAAAAACAAAAATTCTGCTTTTTCTGCTGTTTTGGTATATTCGGTAATAAATTTTTGTGCTTCGCCTAGGTTTTTAAAAATGTCCACATCTGTATAGCGTTGTACTTCCTCGTCGGTGTGTAATGCAAACAAATCGGTTGCATTTTCTTTTGATAATGGTTTTAAAAACAGGTTGTTGCTGCTGATTTTGATTTCGTTAAAATTGATTTTTGGTTTATCCATTTTTTTCAAATTCTTCTAATTTTGTTTGTAAATTTTCCCAATTTTGCATTTCTTCTTCCAATTGAGCTTTTAATAACTCATATTCTGTATAAAAATCAGGATTATCTATTGATTTACCGCTACTTAATAACTTATCAGCAGAGGCAATTTTTTCTTCAATATTAGTAATTTTTTCTTCTGATTGGGCAATTTTATTAATAATTTTTCTTTTGTTTCGTTCAAACTCCTTTCTTTTCAGATAATCTAATTTTTGGTTTGATGTTTTTTCCTGCTTTTTAGTTGCTTCTGCTTGGTTCTTTTTTTCAATATCTTTAAGTTGAGCCAGTTTTCTTTTTTTAAGAAAATCGAATATTCCTCCACGATATTCTTTAATGTTTTTATTCCTGAACTCATATAATTTTTCGGTTAATCCATCCAAAAATTCACGGTCGTGTGATACAATAATTAAAGTACCATCGTATTGTAAAAGTGCATTTTTTAAAATTTCTTTTGAGCGAATATCCAGATGGTTAGTAGGCTCATCCAGTACCAGCAAATTATATGGTTCGAGCAAAAGTTTGGCTAAAGCCAAGCGCGAACGTTCGCCTCCTGATAGTACTTCTACTTTTTTATCTACCGTATCGCCACTAAAAAGGAACGCTCCTAAAATAGTACGTAAATTTTTCCGTACATCTCCAACGGCTATATCATCTAATGTTTGAAAGACCGTTCGGTTTTTGTTCAATAAAGTATCCTGATTTTGAGCATAATAACCGATTTTTACATTATGTCCGATTTTTAATTTTCCTTCGTAATCGAGTTCATTCACAATTATTCGCGAAAGCGTAGTTTTTCCTTCACCGTTTTTACCTACAAAAGCTACTTTTTCACCACGCTCAATGATTAGATCAATATTTTCAAATACGGTTAAATCACCAAAGCGTTTTGTTAAGTTTTCGGTCTCTACTACTATTGTTCCCGAATGTGGAGCAGGAGGAAAGCGAAACTGAATAGCAGACTTGTCTTCTTCTTCTATTTCAATACGTTCCAATTTTTCTAATTGCTTTATGCGCGATTGAACCTGGACAGCTTTCGTGGCTTTATATCTAAATCGTTCAATAAATTTTTCGGTATCCTGAATCATTTTTTGTTGATTTTCATAGGCAGCACGTTGTTGTTCAATACGTTCTTTGCGTAATTGCAGATATTTAGAATAAGGAGCACGATAATCGTATATTTTTCCAAGTGAAATTTCAATGGTTCGTTTGGTGATATTATCCAGAAATGCGCGGTCGTGCGAAACCATAACTACTGCTCCACGATAATTTTTCAGAAAATCTTCTAACCACTGAATCGATTCAATATCCAAATGGTTCGTTGGTTCGTCAAGTAATAAAATATCAGGGTTTTGTAATAATATTTTGGCTAACTCGATACGCATTCGCCAGCCACCGCTAAATTCAGTTGTTTGACGTTGAAAATCTTTACTGTCAAAACCTAAACCCTTAAGGGTTTGTTCCACCATTGCATCACGGTCTGCAGCACCAAAAATTTCCAAACGTTCGTTTAAATGGCTCAGTTGGTCAATCAAATCATGATATGATTTTGATTCATAATCCGTACGTTCCGAAATTTCACGGGTAATTTCATCAATTCGTTTTTCTAAGCGGTTAAGTTCGGTAAATGCTTTTTCGGCTTCAACTTTTACGGTAGCTCCTGATGCAAGTTCCATTTGTTGAGGGAGATAGCCTAAGCTTGCATCTTTGGGTATAGACACAGAACCACTGCTTGGTTTTTCAATACCATAAATAATTTTTAGTAAAGTAGATTTTCCGGCACCGTTTTTCCCAACCAGCCCTACACGATCTTTTTCATTGATTAAGAATGAAATTTCCTTAAACAAATCAAAACCGTAAAAATTAACCGATAAATTATTTACAGAGATCATTTGAAGTAATTAAGTTTGGCAAAAATAGAAATTTTTTTGAGTTTTATACCCAGTAAACTTTTCTTATAAAAATTAAATTATGAACACAGTAGTTCGCTATTTTATATTTATTATTACAATAATTAGTGTTTTAGCACTTTACACGGCTTGTTATGAAGAAACGCCCCATTATAAAATTGCCATATCTGATGCTTCAACATCAATGCATCATGTAGGTATGCCTTTAATTAACTTACTTGAAAAAGAGCTTAATGTAAAGTTCGATATTATTGATACAAGTACGGGTTCTGTTGAGCATATTCGTTTGCTTTCCGAAGGAAAAATTGATTTTGCCATTGCCCTTACAACTGCCGGTAATCAAGAGTTGAAAAATACCGATTATGATAATATTCGTACAGTTTCACCGCTTTATAATCAAATATTATTTATTATTTACAACGATTCTTTACAAGCAAAAAGTTTAAAGGATTTAGTAAGTGGTAGAAAAATAGGTTTAGGTGTAAAAAAGGGGGGGACTGCACAGTTTACACAAGAAATTCTTAAAGAATTTGGGATTGATACAACTGAATATTCATCGGTTTATACTGATAATAAAGATAATATTTGTGGCAAAAAAATAGATGTTAGTTGCTCGTTTACATCATTCAATAATCCGAGGATTATTAAAATGTTAAAACAAAAAAATTTAAAATTATTCAGTTTGGGCAATGTTGATTATGCTTATAGGGGTTCATCAGTTGATGGAATTTGTAAAAAACTATGGACTGCTAAACCCCTTATTATACCTAAAAATACCTATTATTCGAAACCTGAAAAACCTGTTTTAACGGTATCTGTATTTACTTCTTTATTATGCAGTAAAGATATAAATCCTGATTTTATACAAAAACTCACAGAGCTTATTATTCAAAAAAAATCAAAACTTATAAAAGAGAATGCGGTGATTAATCAAATTTCAGAAGAAAATCTACAAAAAACACATTATTATCCGTTGCACGAAGGTGTTCATCTGTTTCTTGATCGTTACCAGCCTTCTTTTCTTGAGCGATATGCCGAATCTATAGCCTTATTTTTATCCATTGCCATTATTCTGTCCGGTATTATCAGTTCTTACAGAAAATGGAACAAACAACGCAAAAAAGACAGGATTGATGTTTATTACGAAGAAGTATTGCAAATTGACGAAATCAGTAAAAACACAAAAGATACTTCTGTTTTAATGAAAAATCTGGAAAACTTGTATGAAATACGTAACAAAGCTTTTGAAAACTTAATTAAAGAAAAATTAAGTGCTGATGAAAGTTTTCGTATATTTACAAGTTTAACTGCCGAAGCGATTCAAAGAATTAATAAAAAGTTGGAGTAGGTAAATCTTTTTAACTCAAAAGATTAGTGTTTATCAAAATAGATAATTGCTCAATTTAGATTTTAATATAAATATTTATTGAATTGAAGTCCAAAAGTTATAAAATCATTTTTAATTAATTCTGAATACAAAGAAAAATCAAATGCTTTTTTACTTGAATTAATACCTAAACTAAGCCAGTATCTGGATTTTGCATACCAATAATACTCTATACCTTTAATTTGGTTGTAATAACCGGTTTCCATAAAAAAGTGGTTTTGAGGATTTATTGATTTACCCAATTTTAATGAGTAAAGTACAAATTGGGCATCCATTTTATTTTGTTCATAACGAAATTCCGGTTCAATCAACCAGTTTTTATTATCAAATTTACTGCGTAGCAGGATGCCGTTTCCGCTATTAGCTACTGTTGCATTACGGATTAATTCAAACGGATTCGGACTTAGTAGGCGTACATCGGTTGTTATCAGGAAATTACGACTACCAAATTTCGTGTCAAACTCAAAGTTTTTTATACGGTAACTTAAATTTCCGCCCCATGTTATCCAAATATTTCCATCGCCTGAGCCTTGAAGTTTATCGTTGAAATCAATATCGTTGCTTTTAAAATGACTCAAAGAAAGAAAAAGTTCTATTTGCGACAATGCATAAATATTTGCTTTAAGGTTTGGTAATATTTCCAGATCTTTTGTTTTTAAATTGATAATATAGCGTACTGAATTAGCCAGGTTTAATGAACTATACCACTCATCCCAAGCCATAGCTGCATTTTTTCGTTGAGTATCGTCAATTATCATGCTTTGGATACCCAGCAAACCACTGTATTCAAATATTTTGGCAAAATCAAAATTATGTGTTCCACTCCGGTAACTAATACTTAAAGTTTTTTCAGCAGCGTTGAGCATTCCTAATGAAATATTTATTTCACTTTTTTTGCCGGCAGTTACTATATAATCAGTAGAGGAAGCATAATAAGGTGTATAAATGCCATTGAACATCCAATCTTCATCATTTTTAAAAAAATGACGATCAAAATAAGTTCCCCATTGAGTTCTCAATAAATTAAAAGCCTGAGTCAGGTTTTTTTCGGGCTGGTATTGCCATAAACGTACTGCTGCACCGGTCATTTTTCCAATTTCAACACCTTCCTGATTTTCTTTTTTTAAAACACTCCCCCAATCCAGTTCGTAATAATCTCTGGTATTTTCAGGATCAACTACTGCGATGGTAACATGTTGTGAGGAAGGAGTTACCCATGCTTGCAAAAACAGGTAATCATCCACATTGTAATCTTGATCGGTTTTTTTTTCTTTATAATATTCGGTTAGCATCGGGCGAAGCATTCTTAATCCCATATCATGTACATCTCTGCAAACACCTGCATTAACATTGTTATCTAAAGTTTCCAAGGCATTTAAAATTTGAATACTTGTAACAATTCCTTTGGACCCTTTTCTGGTTGAAATTACCCTCGCCTTATCATAATGATGCATTTTTTGTTCCCACATCAACATGGTAACAAAGGGGAGTAAATCCTCTTCAAGCTTATCATAACCTAAGTTTATCATTTCTTTTGTGCTTGTGCGGATATTTTCTATCATATCTGCTTCTGTTTCAAGTTGCACAATATTTTTTCTCCAAATTGAAAATAATACCTCCTTTTCAGATAATTCATCTATATAATTAGCTACCGTTGTATATAATTCATTATCGGAAATACTTTGCAAATTATTTTTTAACAGGAAATAAGTATTTTCAAGAATTTGGTTATCAGGATTATTAAATTCTTCAAAATATTTTTGAATACTGCTGTTAAATTTATATTGTTCCTGATTATCGCCGTGGAACGATAATCGGGTAATGCGTCCTGCATTCAATGCAGTAGAGGGCAATGTTCTAAAATTAAATAAGAAAAGTGAGTCTTTAAAATTTAAAAACCTTCCAATTTTTGTCTTTGCAGTATCTTTGGGATTTTTGTTTTCCTGATATTGAGCATAAGATGCAGTGTTCCAAAACAATAATATAAAAAATAAAACTATTCTCATCTCGTTTTTGTCTAAAATCATTCTTCTTATTTTTTAAATTTTATTTCCTGATAATGTATTGATAAGTGCATAAATAATAATAGCTCCAAGTTTAGCTGTGCGATTATCTTCATCAAAACGTGGAGATATTTCGGCAATATCAAAACTAATCAATTTTTTGGAAGCAGCTATATGTTTAATTAAATCCAATGTAATTTCCGGCAATAAACCAAAAGGTTGCGGAGCACTTACCCCGGGTGCGTATGCAGCAGAGAATACATCAGTGCAAACAGTCATGTAGATATTATCGTTTTCTGCAATGAAATTATTTAAATCATTCTTAATTTGTGTTAAATTATTTTCTCTAATATTTTTTGCCAGCTCATAGCGTACTTTTAATTCTTTTGCCGTTTGAAAAAGTCTTTTTGTATTTGCATAAGTTTGAATACCCAGACAATAATAATTAAATCGATAATTCTTTTGTTTGCATAAGTCAGCTATTTGTAAAAACATAGTTCCGGAGCTTCCTTTGCCATTTTGTAAAGGGCGTAAATCAAAATGTGCATCAAAATTTATAATTCCTATATTTTTTACTGTGTTTGTTTGGTTTGTATAATTTCTTATTCCTTTAAAATTACCAAATGCAACATCGTGTCCTCCGCCTAAAACTATAGGAAACATGTTTAATGATAAAATTTTTTCAACAGCAGCAGCCAGATTATCTTGAGCACTTTCCAAATCGTTATCTACGCAAAAAATAGTTCCGGCATCGTATAGTTCAATGTTTAAATCACTATTCCAAGCCAAGTTTCCCATCTCCCTTCTTAAATAATCAGGTGCTTTTGCTGCACCCGGTCTTCCATGATTTCTTAAAACCCCTTCGTTGCACTCAAAGCCTATAAAACAGTATGATTTTTTATGGGATATTTTTTTAAATTCATTTAAATCAAGGTAGTTAACTACCTGATGCCAACGAAACGAAGCCAAATCATTAGGGTTGTCAATTCTTCCCTGCCAGATAGACTTATCGGCAATTTTATAATTCTTTATCATGGTAATTGATTTACTTTTTTCTGTTTTTGTGTTTATTTAGTATAAACGGAGGGATATATGATAATAG
>JALWNR010000057.1:1639-7934 GCA_027083715.1 Bacteroidales bacterium | reverse complement strand
AAAAGCCAACGGTGTCTGGAATACAGCTGAGATTACTAACAAAACTCAAAAGCTACTTGATATGCTAAATATACCTATTACGTAAAAAGAGAAAAGTTAGAGTTTAATGATGATTTTGTTAAAGTTAAATATCAAGAAGATAAAATAACCATATCCGGAAATCAAATATCTTATGCTAATAATTGGATTTTAATATTAAAAGATAATTGGCATATTGTAAAAAAAAGAAATAATTATTATTTAGTAATGAAGCATAATGATTTTTAATAAAAGTCTGTCGGTAAAGTGCTTGATTTTTGAAAAATTAGATTCTCAATTCGATGACTTTATGAGTGGTAAAACCCTTATTAAGCATGAATATAAAATCACAAAAAATGTTCTTTAATATATTTTCTGAAGTAGGGTAAAATATTATTTTCTTGTATTTATATAAAAACCATAAATCTGCAAGATCTGACAGGTTTTATTGATAAAAAGTCGATTGTAACAATTTGCAATTCATCTTTATTAAAGAAGCCTGTTAGTCCTAAGCTGTTAATAATAAACATATTGTGTTTGATAGATAAGTCAATAATAGGCATCTTAGATTTCCCTAAATCTAAAAAATTATTACTTTCTCCTATTTTAATTTTTCCAGAAACTAAATGTTTGAATTTGTCATCTTTATTTATGTAATTTGGGGCAATAAGGAATTTTGCAGAAATGCTTGTTTCATTTTTATCAAAAGTTGTTGTTATAGCGTATTTATGCTTTTTTCATCATTACCTAATACTGAACCAAAATCTTGTTTAGCAGCAATGTAGAACTCCTTTTTTGTTAAAAAGAGAGTCTTTTTCTTGTTGAGCAAATACATTAAAAGATATAAAAATTGTTAGAAGTAGAATTAATTTTTTCATAATGTTTTTTTTATGTTTTACAACGTATCGGTATAACACACAGTTTAAACTTAAATTTTTAAAATAAGCCTGCCGAAATAATTCAATTTTTTACTTTTAAACTTACAACAGATATAATTACAAAATTAAGTTTATAAAAACAAAATAGTCATCAGACAAGCTTTAAAATATCGTCTGATGACTTTGTAAAAAAGTTTATTTCTTAAAATAATCCGAAACAATTAGCTCTTTTGTTCCGTGTGTCCAGTTATAAAAACCTTCTCCTGATTTTACACCCAGATTTCCTGCGCTTACCATATTAATAAGCAATGGCGAAGGTGCATATTTATCATTACCTAAGCCTTCGTAAAGCACTTCCATAATTGACAAGCAAACATCCAAACCGATAAAATCAGCTAGTTGTAAAGGACCCATCGGGTGAGCCATTCCCAGTTTCATAACAGTGTCAATTTCTTCAACACCTGCAATGCCTTCGTTCAGGGTAATAATTGCCTCATTGATCATGGGCATTAAAATACGATTTGCTACAAATCCGGGATAATCATTTACTTCAACAGGAACTTTACCCAAGGATTTTGAAGTTTCCATAATAATTTTGGTAACTTCATCAGTAGTTTTATAGCCACGGATAATTTCCACCAATTTCATCACCGGAACCGGATTCATAAAGTGCATACCGATAACCTGCTCAGGTCGCTTAGTTTGTGCTGCAATTTTTGTAATAGATATAGATGATGTATTAGAAGCTAAAATACATTCCGGCTTACATACTTCGTCCAGTTCTTTAAAAATTTTAAATTTAACTTCGGGATTTTCAGTAGCAGCTTCCACAACCAAATCAGCAGCTGTAACACCCTCTTTTACAGTTGTAAAAGTTGTAATGTTTGCCAGTGTTGCTGCTTTATCATCCTCGGTAATTTTTTCTTTTTTTATTTGCCTGTCAAGATTTTTCCCAATGGTAGCCAAAGCACGTTTTAAAGCCTCTTCGCTAATATCAATCAAAGCTACTTTGTAGCCGTTTTGTGCAAACACATGAGCAATTCCGTTGCCCATGGTTCCTGAACCAATTACTGCAATATTCTTCATCTAATTAATTTTTAATGGTTTTATTTTTTTAGTTAAACATTTGTAGCAAAATTTACAATGATAAAGTTTTATTTAGGGTACTCTAAAAACTCTAAGTTCAAAGCCTGCTCCAATACTTCGGAGGCTTTTTGAAATTATAAAAGCAGAGTTTGCTATTGTAAATGAGTATTTTACAGTTTCAAAGTAACGCAGAAATTGAAGTTTTTAGGAATACCCTTTATTCTCATTCACTAATTACAAACAAATTACTTAATCATCCCCATAATAGTTTTTACCACATTAATAGCTCCATCCGCAATATCAAGAATTGTGGCATCAAGCATATAGCAAGGTGTAGTAACCAGCTTAAAGCCTTCGTCCACAACTACCTCTCCGTGTGTGGCTGTTTTGTGCGTACTACCCATTTTTTCAATGGCATCAGCAGTTCCTTTATCATTACCGATGGTAACTTCTGCACCTTCCAAAATTTTAGCCATAATTGCCGGCGAAATACACAGTGCTCCAATAGGCTTTCCTGCTTTTACCGTATCCAAAACCGATTTTTCAACTTCCGGGTTTACCGTACAGTTTGCGCCTTCAAAGGCAAAGTTTGAAAGGTTTTTGGCTACCCCAAATCCGCCCGGATACATCAATGCATCAAATTCATCAGCTTTATATTCGCTTAATGGTCTGATTTTCCCCCTTGCAATACGTGCCGATTCAACCAGCACATTACGTTTTTCGTTCATTTCTTCTCCGGTGATGTGGTTTACCACATGATGTTGCTCAATATCGGGAGCAAAAATTTCATAGGCTCCGCCTTCTTTCATAATGGCGTATAAAGTCATGGTTGCTTCGTGGATTTCAGCACCATCAAAAACCCCGCAACCTGATAATACTACTGCAAATTTTTTCATAGTCGGTGATTTTATATGATTACACTTTTGAATTTGTCTCAAATAAAGCCCAAATATACAAAATATTTACTCTATTTCTTTTATTCATCTCTAATTCCTGCACTCACCTGATGACTCAAAGTTATTAAGAATACATGATTGAAAGATAAAATCTTACTATATTTGTAAAAAAAACTTCATTTTGTATGCATTTAAAAAAGCTAATTCTTTTCTTTCTCTTTTTGCCCTTTTTTTCATTTGCCCAGCGAACAGAAACAGCCATTGATTTTTCTCCGAAAATAAGTCGCCTTGTATTTGAAATGGATAATGACTTGCTTTTTAATACCGATAGTTATTATACTGCCGGGGTAGGATTTTCATACACTAATAAAGAACTAAAAAAAACACTCGCACAGCTTGTGGTAAGAGCAAAAAAATATCAAACTTTAAGTTTTACAGGTTTTTCATTTGAACAAAGAATATATACACCATACTCTATTACCGAACCGGATTTAATAGAAAACGACCAACCTTATTCTGCATATATTTTGATTTCAAATTGGTATAAAACTTCATTTACCAAGTACTTCAAAGTCGTCAGATAAATTATAAAATTTTATCTAAGTCCCATCTCCCCGCAAAGCCCTAAACCTTTTCCTTGCCTCCGGCACATAGATACTTCCTTTATAGTCAAAAATTATTTTTTTGTAATATTTCATTGCCTCTTCCTTATTTTTTAAACGATAATCATAAATTTCCGCAAGTTTATATGCAGCATCATCACCTAATAGATCATAAGCATAATTTTCAATGATTTTTTTCAAATTAGCAATAGCTAATTCAATATTACCCGATTTTTCGGCAATTTTAGCTTTCAAAAATAAAACATCATCGATCAAACCTGTGGTTTTAAAGCGCATTTCCAAAGTATCCAATGTTGATAAAGCCTTGTTTTGTTTGTTTTGTTCCAAAAGCATTTCAGCACGAGCATAATATTTTAAAGCAGCATTGGTAGTATCTGCACCGCCAGTATTATCTTTTATCAATAATGACAAACGAAAAGCATCATTGGCAATCAGTTGTGTAGTACTGCCTTTCAAAATAGCTAATTGTGCTTGTGCCCAGTCAAAATCACCCATAAAAAATGCCAGTTTAGCCCGTTTAAAACTTGCTTCATAACCAACTGCATTTCCTTTGTTCATTTTTTCGGCTTGAGCATATTCCAGAGTGGCTTCCCAAACCTTGTCCTGTAAAAGTAAAATATCTGCCAATTCAATTTTACAAGCACCTTTCAAATTCGGACTTAAATCGGGTAAATTAATCACCGGACGCAACAAATCAACCGCTTCATTGCTTTTATTCAAATAAAAAGCCTGCAAATGTGCCAAGTTTTTAATCAAGCGGATAGTTGTTGTATTTCGTCCAAACTCATTAATTGCCTTATGATATTGTTTTTCCAAGTGCTCAATATCCTCGTGACTACTTATTCTTCCTTTAACCACTTCGGTATAAAGCACATTCAAATAAGCCAATTTTGCCCGTACATAAAACGGATTTCCGTTATAACGCTCAATCACGTAGCTGTATGCCTCTTTTGCAGTTTCGTACATACCGTTCTGAAAAGCCATATCGCCCAATTCAACCAGCCGATACCCACCTTCTTTCAATCGTTTGTCAATAGCTTTCGCCTGAATAATTGCATTTGCAAAATCCTTATTTTGAACATAATACCAAATAAGTAATTCATTATACACATAACGCCTCGGATTTTTTTGAATACGTTTAATCAAACTTTTTTTTAACAAATTTCCAAAATTTTCATCATAATTTGAATTCATTCTGGCTTGTAATCGCGCTGTAATAATTTGACTTGTTTCAGGATTGTCGGCAAGCATATCCAAATACTCATCAATCATTTCTTGACTTTTACGCTGATAAGCATATACATTAGCCAGCTCTAAATGAAAAGGATACGAAATTAAACTACGTCCTTTTTTATAAGTTTTTTCCGCATATTCAAAATTTCTTTTCGATAAAAAATCATTGGCAATTTGAATAATTTGATTATGATTAGGGGGTAAATTTTTCAGTACATAATTATATTGCTCTACTGCCTTGTCTGTTTCCTCTTGTTTATCAAAAACATAACCCAAGTTTATATAATTTTGCAAGTTATTTTTATTTCTGCGAATTTGTTTTTTTAGCATTTTTTCAGCCTCAGCAAACAGCCCTAAGTTTACCTGACATTTTACCATATAATTCAAATAATTTTGCGAATGGCTACGCCGATAAAGGCTTTCAAACTCAACAAGTGCTTTATCATACTCTTTTGCCTGATAATATTTATAGGCCAATTGCACTTGCGACTGATTTTGTGCTTCCAATTTATGGAAATTCGCACTCAAAAACATCAATATCAAAAAAACAATAACTTTATACATAATATCCCTGTTAAAAAAACAAATGTACATAATAATATTTTTTGAATCTTTAATATCAATATTATTTAGGGCGGCAACGGGCTTTCCGCTTATAGTCCCATCCTCCAAAGCCTGCAAAAAGCACGGCAAAAAAGGAGCTTCACCTGTCGCTCTTTTTTGCCGGTTTTTGCCAAGTCTTTGGAGGGTGGCAGCTATCACTACAATCCCTGCCGCAGAGCGTGCAAGCATTTTCATACGCTACTTTTCAAATAAAAAAATGTAATTTTTTAAACATGCAATTCTTCCGCAGTAGCGAAACAGGGCTATGTGCCAACAGAAATAATAAAAATAATTACTAAACAATTAAAACTTATGAATAAAAATTTACAACAAAATATTATTTTCATTACTTTTACACTGATAGCAACAATCTAAACACAACGATTATGAAAAAACAAATTGCATTATTCATTATTAGTCTTTTTATTTGGACAGCATGTTCAAACGAAAGTAAAAGTAAAATCCCCCAAAATGAGGAGCAATACAGTCCCGAAGCACTTTCAATGACCGAAACGGCTAATTATGGAGAACCCGAAAACAAAACAGTATCTGAAAACACTGATTTAAATACAAATGTTCAACGAAAAATTATCAAAACTGCCAATTTGGAAATGGAAGTGGATGATTTAAAACAATCGCGTATCGCCTTAAATAAACTGTTAAAAAAATTTAACGCCTATGTTTCCGATGAAAAAGTCAGTGAATGGGATTATCGATTAAACGATGAAATTACCATCCGTGTAGATGCCGAAAGCTTTGACAGTTTACTCAATCATGTCAGTAATTTAGCAGCACACATTGTTTCAAAACATGTTAAACAATCCGATGTAACCGAAGAATACATCGACATAAAAACACGGCTTGAAAATAAGAAAAAGGTTGAGCAGCAATACCTTGAATTATTAAAAAAAGCCAAAACCATTGATGAAATATTGCAAGTAAGTGAACGTTTAAGAAC
>JALWNR010000057.1:0-1629 GCA_027083715.1 Bacteroidales bacterium | reverse complement strand
TTCAAATATTTATTTTGGGCTTAATTTACCTGTGGCCCTTTATCATTATTATTTTGCTGACAGTTTGGTTCATTGTTAGGTATCGTAAAAGAAAAAAAGCACAAAAAAATAATCAATAATTGTTGTATGGCTAAATTGCTATAATTAAGGCCATAGAATAAATTTAATAATCTCCTTTAATCAGATTCAATGATTTGTTAATGTTTTGTAATTAACAATCATGCAATGCAAGTATCCGGCTTATTGTTATAATGTCTTGATTACTAGACAGCTAACTTGTGGTCTATATTATATCTAACAAAGTATTAATATTAATTTACGGATAAAATATTTTCCGGCTTTAACAAAGTTTAAAACATTGTCAAAGCCGGAAAATATAATTAAAACAAATAATTAAAGAACACTACGCAGGATAAAACAATATCAAAAAAAATATTTAATTTAGAGCCTTCATAAAAACAAGTATATATGGCAAACAATGAGGATAAATTTCAATCAATACGTTCCTACAAGGATGAAGAAGTAAGTACAATAATTAATGAATTATTGGATGAGGGACAATTTTCAAAGATATTATCCTTTGCTTATCCTGAAAACCAAATAGCAGAAATTAGAGAACATCTGAGAAGTATTAGAACCATCAATGATTTTCAAAAAGATGTAGTTTATTTTTTTGTCAGTAAAATAAAAAATCGGATTATCAGTAATTTAAGTTTTTCAGGTTTACAACATCTAGACCCACGAAAAACATATCTTTTCATGTCCAATCATCGTGATATTATATTAGATTCGGCTTTATTGAATATATTATTGCACGAAAATGGTTTTACTACCACTGAAAATGCCATTGGAAGTAATTTATTATTACTCCCTTGGATTGAAAAAATTGTGCGTTTAAATAAAAGTTTCATTGTTAAAAGAAACTTACCTGTCCGTGAAATGTTGCAAGCATCCAGAGAATTATCTGAATATATTTATCACTCCCTGCACGAAAAGAAAAACTCAGTTTGGATTGCTCAAAAAGAAGGCAGAACTAAAGACGGAAATGATAAAACTCATCCCGGTTTATTAAAAATGCTGACAATTGCCTATGATACTTCTATTATTCGTTCTTTTAAAAAAATGAATATTGTACCTGTTTCTATCTCGTACGAAATAGAACCCCTTGTAAAAAATAAAACTATTGAGCTTTATACTAAATTTGAAACAGGAAAATATAAAAAAGCTCCAAAAGAGGATTTGTGGAGTATGCAGGGAGGATTGAATACATACAAAGGAAGGGTACACATTAGTTTTGGAAAACCTATAAAACGAAAACTTTTAAAATTAAAGCGGATTCATAATCGTAATGATCAATTTGCAAAATTAGCACATATAATTGATTCTCAAATTTATAAAAACTATAAATTATTCCCGGGTAACTATGCTGCTTATGATATTTTATTCAATACCGATTATTTTAAAGACCGCTATACCGACCTTGAATTTGAAGAATTTAAAAATCACATGAATAAAGAAATAGAACAAATTAATGGTAATAAAAAAATTATTAAAATGATTTTTTTGGGTATTTATGCCAATCCGGTAATTAATAAATACACTTTAAGGCAAAAGCCTATTTCTTTTGTA
>JALWNR010000056.1 GCA_027083715.1 Bacteroidales bacterium | reverse complement strand
ATGCTTTACTTTTACCGTAACCCGAAAAAATATTTATTTTTATTCTTTCTTTTTTGGGTAGTTTTATCCATACAGTTCGGTACTCATCGCCTTTGGCAATAATATGACAAGTTTTAAAATCACCGTCAAACAAATTACTCAACGGATAGTTTTTATCAATGGGATTATATTCATCAAAGGTTAAAGGATGGGTATTGTCATATATTTCAAGTTTTTCAAAATATAGTTCGTTTTGTGCCGAAATAATAATACTTATCAGCAAAAACAAACTTGTAAGTAACTTTTTCATTTTAGTACAGATTAACAAACTCACAAAATTAGATTTTAATTTTTTAATGACGATAATAAAGCAAAGTTTTTTGATATTTTTGTAGATAGAAGTGAGCAGATGACTAACAGTCATCAGCTCACTAAAAAAGTATGTTATGAAATTTGAAAAAGGCTGTATTTACTATATTTTCAATCAAGGCAATAATCAACAAAAGATTTTTTTTAATCGAGAAAATTATCTTTTCTTTTTAAGAAAAATCAGAACTTTTATTTTGCCTTATGCCGATATTTTAGCGTGGTGTTTGATGCCCAATCGTTTTCATTTGATGGTATTGGTAAAAGAAACGGAATTACCCGTTGGTGTTCGTGGGGAGACTACTGCGCGAAACTCATCAGATGACTCTCAGTCATCGGATGAGTTTCGACAAACGCGTACTTTTATAAATTCTATTGCTATAATGCTACGTTCTTATACAAGGGCTGTTAATAAGCAAGAAGGGGCTAGTGGCTCTCTGTTTCGCTCCCATACTAAAGTTGAATGCATCAACTGTCCGGATGGCATAAGACCTTCATTTATTGTTAAAGAAGTTATTACGAATCTTAATATTTCTTATCCGGAAAAAGAATACCCGAAAATTTGTTTCAACTACATTCATCAAAATCCGGTAAAATCCGGCTTGGTAAAAAAAGCTACTGATTGGGAATACTCGTCAGCAAAAGATTATGCGGGATTGCGAGGAGGTGTTTTAGTTAACAAAAAAGTGGCGCGGAATATACTGTATTCATCTGATGACTCAAAGTCATCTGATGAATACAGTATAGAAAAAATAGCTCAAATCACAAACGGAAAATTTTTTGGTAACAAAGATGCTTTAATATCTTCGATATTAATAGACAGCCGAAGTTTGGTTTTACAAGAAAATGTTTTGTTTGTGGCAATTAAAGGCGAGCGCAACGATGGACATTATTATATCGAAGAGCTATATCGTAAAGGAGTACAAAATTTCTTAATAGAATATTTGCCTGAAAAACACCAAAATCTTAGAAATGCAAATTTTGTATTGGTAAAAAACACATTACATGCACTCCAAACACTTGCTGCCTATCATCGAAAATCTTTTGACTATCCCGTTATTGGAATAACCGGAAGTAACGGAAAAACGATATTAAAAGAATGGATTTTTCAACTTTTAAATGATGATATGCGAATAATTCGTAATCCAAAAAGTTACAATTCGCAAATCGGAGTGGCTCTTTCGGTTTTATTAATGAGAGGAGATTATGATTTAGCCATTTTTGAAGCCGGTATTTCGCAATACGGCGAAATGCAAAAATTAGAAAAAATGATTGCTCCTAGAATTGGAATATTTACTAATATTGGCGATGCTCATCAAGAAAACTTTATTGATTACAAACACAAAATATCAGAAAAACTAAAACTATTTAAAAATTCTGATGTGCTAATAT
>JALWNR010000055.1 GCA_027083715.1 Bacteroidales bacterium | reverse complement strand
GCCGATGCTGCATGAAAATAGTACAATTTATTGTACTATATTGAATGTTCAATCGGTACGAAGTAATACAATTACTAAGCGTATCGGTATAAAAACATACAAACCGGTAGAAAATCAGTTTTTAGCATTGATAAATTTGAGTCAGCCATCAATCTGAAAGAAGTAAATTTTCCGCTTGTACAATATTATAAATAAGAAACTGATTATGAAACAAAAGCTAAATATATTACTCACAGGTGCTTCCGGCACAGTTGGCTATGAAGTATTAAAACAACTCTACAAACAAAAATCACGGTTTAATATCACGGTTTATGATGTGCAAAATACCCGTTCGGTTAAAAAGTTCAGACCCTTTAAAAATCATGTTGAAATTATTTACGGTGATATTTCCAACAATGGTTGCTTAAAACGGGTTTGTCGCAACAAAGATGTAGTAATTCATTTGGCTGCTGTTATCCCTCCGGCTGCTGATGATTATCCTAAATTGGCTGAAAAAGTAAATTTTTACGGCACACGTAATTTAGTTGATACGTTAACAGAACTATCGCCCAATGTTTTCTTTTTATATAGTTCATCAATTGCCATATATGGCGATAGATTAAATAATCCATACATTAAAGTAGGTGATCCTTTAATTCCCGCAGATGGTGATATATATGCCACTACAAAAATAAAAGCCGAAAAATACATTAAAAACAGCCGTTTAGATTGGAGTATTTTTCGTTTGACGGCAATTATGGGTAATCATAAAATGTCCAAATTAATGTTTCATCAGCCTTTAAATACTCTTATGGAGATAGCTACTCCTTCCGATACAGCTCGTGCTTTTGTTAAAGCAATAGATTATAGAACCCAGTTATCAAAAAAAATATTTAATCTAAGTGGGGGTAAAACGTGCCGTATTAAATATAAAGAATTTTTAAATCATTCATTTTACATTTATGGTCTTGGTAAACTTGATTTTCCTCCAAAAACTTTTGCTGAGAGAAATTTTCATTGTGGATATTATACCGATAGCTATATTTTGGAAGAAATTTTACACTTCAGGAAGGATACAATAGAAGATTATTTCGATAAAGAAAAACAGAAAAATTTTATATTAAAAAAAATGGTGACATTTGTTTTTAAAAAAGCTATAAAAAAACACTTACTCAGATTATCCGAACCATATAAAGCATTTATTTGTAATGATAAACACTTAATTAAACATTTTTTTAGAACTTAGTTTATGAAAACCCAAATGATGGTTATATTCTTGTTTTTTACACAAGTAGTATTTGCTCAAACTGCAAAACTTACTATTATCATTGATGAAATTACACCCGTAGAAGGAAATTTAGAACTGGGAATTTACAATAATGCAAAGAAATTTCCAAAAGAAGGCAATGAGTATAAAGCAATAACTTGTCCTGCAGACACTAATATTAAGACAATTACAGTTAATTTACCAATAGGAGAATATGCAATTGCAGTTTATCATGATAAAAACAAAAATAATAAATGTGATAAAAATTTATTAAGAATACCAACCGAAGCTTATGGCTTTTCAAATAACATTAAACCACGTTTTACAGCACCCGATTTTAAAGATACGAAATTTAATCTTAATAAAGATAAAACAATTCAGATAAGTTTAATCCATTAACCGCAATAATTCATGAAATTCTCTTTATGCAGATACAAGGCACCGAATTCCGCCGACATATCTTTATATTTCAAGGAATTCGTAACGAAGTA
>JALWNR010000054.1 GCA_027083715.1 Bacteroidales bacterium | reverse complement strand
TCATTTACCTGATAGCATAGATAGTATAATTAATACGGAATTAAAAAATATTTACTACGGATATTTTTCAAAAGTAAAAACCGATAGCAGTAATATTCAGATTTGCAATGATTTATATTTGCGTAATCAGTATTTTGATACCATATGGACTGATACAAAACAACTGCCCGTTGCCAATAAAAAATACACAAAATACAGCGATATTAACATGATTTTGCTGCAAATGGCAATTGATTCTTTAAACAAAATCAGTATTAATCAATATTTAAAAAAAGAGATATATAATCCTTTAGGATTAAAAAACATCAGCTATCATCCTTTAAATCAATTTAATATAAAAAGAATCTGCCCCACTGAGGATGATCGCAAATGGCGCTACAGCTTGTTGCAAGGCTACGTACACGACCCGTCGGCAGCTATGCTTGGTGGTATTTCGGGCAATGCCGGTTTGTTTGCCAATGCATCGGATTTAGGAGTTTTGTTTCAAATGATTTTAAACGGAGGAAATTACGGCGGGAAACAATATATACATCCTGATATTATCAGGCAATTTACTACACGACAGGAAGATACGCAGCGCGGATTAGGCTTTGACATGCCCAATAGTCATGCAGTAGTAGGTAATTTAGCACCTGCAAGTACCTTTGGGCACAGCGGATTCACCGGCACATGTATCTGGGTGGATCCGGAAAATGAACTGGTTTATGTATTTTTGTCAAACAGAATATATCCATCGGCAAAAAATTGGAAAATAATCAGTTTACATGTACGTGAACAGATACATGATGCAATTTATGAGGCGATAATTGATAAATAACATTAACTCCCAATAAACACCATATTGGCAAATTCATTGCCGGAATTGGTAATGGGTATCATTTTCCAGTTTTTTACATCCGGATATAAATTATCCGTAAAATCCAGTACTTCAATTTTATTTATGGATTGAAAAAGTTTCCCTTGATTTTCATCCGAAAACTTTTCCATTAAACTGATTTTAGATTGTAAAAAATCTTCGGTAAAATTTTGCCGTGCACGCGTATTCAGCCATTCTACCTGACCTTTTTCATTGGTTATAAAAACCAAACGATCCACATGATCAAACACCGTAATTATTTTTTGCAACTGATCGCGCACTGCATTAATCCTATCGTTTTGCAATACAATTAAATCATTAATTTTCTTAACCTTTGAACCATAATAAAAAATAATAAACATCAGTGCAACAAACAAAAAGCCAAAACTGATCATAAAAATATTGCGTAGCAATTTTTGATGTTCCAGTTCGGTTTCAAGCAAATATTTATCTTCAAAATTGCTTAAAGAACTTGTTCCTACACTTAATTCATTAAAATTTACACTATTTTGAACATTAGTACTGTCTGTTTCTTGTGCATAGGTAATATTTGCAGTTAAAATTATCAGAATAAAAACCCATTTACGTATCATAATTATCTACATTTGTTTAATCAAAAGTACAAAAAAAATAGCTTTTTGTTAATTTAATAAGCTAAAATCCAAGATAAATGGGTTTTAAAACTTATACGATTGACAGCAAAAATATATCGTATCTGATATAGGGATGCTTTACTCATTCATTTTACCTAAAAGATGTTCTATTTCTTCTTCGGTATTTCTAAGTTGTTGTTTACAAAAAGTAATAAGTTCTCCGGCGCGTTTCACATTTTTTGAAAGCTCATCAATATCAATTTCTTCATTTTCTAATTTAGCCATTATT
>JALWNR010000053.1 GCA_027083715.1 Bacteroidales bacterium | reverse complement strand
GTTAAAACCTGTCCGGCTATCGGCGTATTCGTAATTGATAATTGGTTAATTTAATCTGTGTTTATCTGTGTAATCTGTGGATAAAGAATAAATAATTTGTGTTTTCGACTATCGGCGGATTGGTTTTTTGGCTATTGTTTTAAATATTTTAACAGGGCTTCAACTTTTACTTCGCCTTTGAATTGTTTAGTTAGTTTTCCGTTTTTATCGTAGATAAAAGATGCGGGTATGCCTGATTTGCCGAATATATTACTAAGAATCATCTATTGAATTAATGATTTTTATATGAGGCAGGTTCAGAAATATAAGGTGCTGCAACAGTTCTCATATTTACTTCTTTTATTGGATAATCAGGAAGCTTAAATAAAGAATTATCTAACTTCATTGGTAATACTTCTACTGCTTCATTAATATATTCGTAACCATCTTTCTTTTGTATTGATTTTAATACTATGCGACCATTTTTACAAACAGAATTGGTACTGCTGTTTTTAACTTTTAAGGAATCAGCAATATAATAAATCATAACATCTTTCCCATAAGGCGTATTCCTGTTTTCTTTATAGAGTGAGCAAGCATATCCTAAAATAGATTCTCTTTTTTTCGGCATTCGTTTAATATTTTCAACTTCTTTTTTTTGTTTATTTTTAATTATTGATTCTTTAATATCTGAAATAATATATAGCTTTCCTGAGAGGTTTAATGAATAGTTTGAAACAGGCTGGCTGTCTATATAAATTTGCGTTCTTATTTTATCATCTTTGATAAAAACTTTTGTTGTGCTAATGTGTAATAAGTGTGAACTTTGATAGATTATTAAGCCCTCAAAAGTCTGAGCATTTATCAAAACAGAAAAAGATAATACTGATAATAGAAATATTTTTAATTTTAACATGATAAAAAATTAATATGAATAGAAAGATTTATTTATCAGAAATACATTGAATTTTTCCATCTAACTTGAGCATTACAACAACCCAGTATTGTCCCCAATAACCATTTGACCCCAAATAGTAAAGAACATCATCTATTTCACTACACATAATTCCTCCTTGTACCATTTCCGTTTCATTTAAACTTAATTGTTTCATAATTTAGAATTTAAAGATTAATAAAAAAAATTATCAATCCAAATTTGCAGAAAATTTTTGATAGTTTTTTTTTACATGAATGAACGATTTTCTTTGATGAATGGATTATTTTGTGTGATGAATGGAACCAAAGAAGGTGTATTGCTAAATTGTTAAAACTTGTCCGACTACTGGCGTATTCGTAATTGATAATTGGTTAATTTAATCTGTGTTTATCTGTGTAATCTGTGGATAAAGAATAAATAATTTGTGTTTCAGCTACAGGGAGATTGCAAATTGGCATCCACTGTATGAAAATAGAGCCATACGGTTTTTGCAAGCATTGCCACCAAAGCCAATTTCAAAGCAATCATAAAAGGTGTTAAAATATATCCTATCCACGACCATTTTTCGCGAATGCTTAACATGTTCTGTATTGTTCCGGTGCTTAGTTCTTCGCTAAATGTGCGGTAGTAATGCGCTTCAGTAATAATGTACTCATTGGTAATAATACCCAATAAAACATAAATCAAAATCAATAAGGCAAAATAGTACTTGGTACTCATTTGAGAAAGAACAATATAACTTTTCAAATTGATTATTAATTAGAATTATCAAAGATTAACAAAAAATTTATTTACAACGATTTTTATATCTGTAAAGTGTTATAAGC
>JALWNR010000052.1 GCA_027083715.1 Bacteroidales bacterium | reverse complement strand
GTTATTTCGCGATATGGACTCCTTAGTAGTACAAAGCATATTTTATAAAAATAAACCGCACGAAGTAAAACCGGTTATTTCTAAAGAAATAAAACTTAATCCGACTAAATTTTTTAAGCAAAGTAGTTTTTCCGAAAACGATTTTTTCTATGAAAATGCTTTTATCATAAGAATTTATGATGAGAATAAACAAGAACAGCCCATGCCCGACATAAGTGCGGAAGAAATTAAACGGGCAATGTACGAAAAAAAGAAAAGTGAAAAAGAAAACAAAACAAAACAATACCGCTCGCCCAAAAGAAAAGAAGTACGCGAAATAGATTTACATATCCATGAACTTATAGATGACACAAGTGGAATAAGCAATAAAGAAATGCTTGATGTACAAATGGAACATTTTGAACGCGAAATGCAAAAAGCCATTCATGAAAAAGTACAAAGAATTATTTTTATTCACGGAAAAGGGAATGGTACTTTAAAAAACGAATTACGCAATGAGCTAAAACGAAAATATAAAAAATACAGATTTCAAGATGCCTCTTTTCAAGAATACGGTTTTGGTGCAACATTGGTTTATTTACATTAACCACTCATTATAAAAAGTTATTAACAGATAAATGTTTACATATTACTAATATTCAATATCTTATAAAGTAAGTAATCAAACAAAGCAAATCGGTATTTTTTATTCTTTTACGAAACTTGTAAATTTGCATACCCTTAAAAATAAACTCTGAATTTGTATGAACAATTTCATCGTATCGGCACGAAAATACCGCCCAATAACTTTTGACTCGGTAGTTGGGCAAAAATCGCTAACTGTTACATTAAAAAATGCGATAAAAAATGAACATTTAGCACATGCTTATCTGTTCTGTGGTCCACGTGGTGTTGGAAAAACAACCAGTGCACGTATTTTTGCCAAAACCATTAACTGCCAGAATTTAGGTGCAGATATTGAACCCTGTAACCAATGCGAATCGTGCAAAGCTTTTAATGAAAACCGTTCGTACAATATTCATGAATTAGATGCAGCCTCAAATAATTCTGTTGAAGACATCCGTACCCTTATTGATCAAGTACGTATTCCACCACAAATTGGTGAAAAAAGTGTATATATTATTGATGAGGTACACATGCTTTCATCACAAGCATTTAATGCATTCCTGAAAACTTTGGAAGAGCCTCCAAAACATGCTATTTTTATATTAGCAACTACCGAAAAGCATAAAATTTTACCAACTATACTTTCGCGTTGCCAAATATTTGATTTTAACCGTATTACCGTAGAAGATATTACGGAACATCTTGCTTATGTTGCTCAAAAAGAAGGTATTGAAGCTGAACACGATGCTTTAAACATCATTGCGCAAAAAGCCGATGGTGCCATGCGCGATGCCCTCTCCTATTTCGACCAAATTGTCAGTTTTTCAGGGAGCAAAATTACTTATAAAAATGTAATTGAAAATTTGAATGTTCTGGATTATGATTTTTATTTTCAATTAACCGATGCTTTTCTTAAAAATGAGTACAGTTTGTCCCTAATCATTTTTAATGAAATACTTACCAAAGGTTTTGACGGGCATAACTTTATAGTTGGTTTAGCAGGTCATTTCAGAGATTTACTAGTTAGCAAAGACCCACAAACAATTGATTTACTTGAAGTTGGAAAATCTATCAAAGAAAAATACCTGCAACAATCAAAGAATACTTCATTGCAATTTTTACTACAAGCATTAAATAT
>JALWNR010000051.1 GCA_027083715.1 Bacteroidales bacterium | reverse complement strand
AAAAATATTCAATATAATAAATGAATTGTTAATAAGTTTGAAATACATTATTATTTGCTGGTTTGGTTTTTGCGGGATTAAATGCAAAAAATATTAGTAAAAAGTGAACTTGTTACAAAAAAAAACTATTTTGATTATATGGGCATTCATGCTTTATTCATTGAATATGAATGCACAAACTATGTTTCCCGAAGGATTGAGAAATGCTTTTGTTACCGGTAACTCAGAAAAAATATCCACTTATTTTGGACGAAATGTTGAACTGATGTTGCTCGATAAAGGTGATGTTTACAGTAAAGCCCAAGCACAACTGATAATTAGCAATTTTTTTAATTCACATATTCCACAATCATTTAGTATTGAAAGTGAAAGCAGCGATGAAAATACTTATTATGCTGTGGCACTGCTTGAAACCCGAAAAAACAACTTTCGTATTTTTATTGCTTATCGCGGTAGTAAAAAAAAGCTATTTATTAATCAATTGATTATAAGTGAGATTAATGAGGAACAATAATATTATCTTCCGCTTAATTGCTTTTTGGATAATTCTTCTAATTTTGCTACAAATTTTTAAATAATAGCAATGAACAATTCCCTATTTTTAAACGAAAACATAGAACAACTTATTGATTTAGCAATAAAAGAAGATATTGGCGATGGTGATCATAGTTCGCTGTCGTGTATTCCTTCTGAAACACATGGAAAGGCAAAGCTTTTGGTAAAAGAAAACGGAATTATTGCAGGTGTGGAGATTGCTCAAAAGATATTTCACAAAATTGATAAAGATTTAAAAGTACAAACTTTTATTTTTGATGGCAATAAAGTGGTAAAAGGCGATGTGATTTTTCATGTATCGGGCAAAACACACTCTATTTTACAAGCAGAAAGATTGGTATTAAACTTTATGCAGCGCATGAGCGGAATTGCTACAAATACCCATCGATATGTAGAAAAATTGCAAGGTTTGAAAACCAAGGTGTTGGATACACGAAAAACGACACCCGGCTTGCGTGCTATTGAAAAAATGGCAGTGAAAATAGGGGGTGGCGAAAATCACCGCATGGGTTTATACGATATGATTATGATTAAAGATAATCATATTGATTTTGCGGGAGGAATTGAAAAAGCAATTGAAAAAATCAAGAATTATCTGAAAGAAACCGGAAAAAATATTCCAGTAGAGATTGAAGTTCGTGATTTTGGAGAATTAGAGCAAGTTATTAAAACCGGTTTCGGAAACAGGATAATGCTCGACAATTTTACGCCTGAAAGTACGCGCAAAGCCGTTGAGATTATCAACGGAAAGTACGAAACCGAAAGCTCCGGTGGCATCACTCTGGAAACTATCCGTTCTTATGCAGAATGTGGAGTGGATTATGTATCTGTTGGTGAACTGACCCATCAAATTCGTAGTATTGATTTAAGTTTAAAGGCTTTTAGCTAATTCAAAATTCTTTATACAACATTTTTTATATTTGTTACAAATGCATAAATAAATATCTTAATTTTAACTTCGTTGAGGGCTTTGCTGTTCGCAAGCTTCAAAAACTCCTCTATTACAATATTATTAAATGTGGTAATAGACAGATTTACAAAACTGATGTGCCCTGTTTTTTAATTTCGTTAAAAAAATAACAGGAACACTGATTACACAGATTTTACCGATTAACACTGACGCTCTAAATAATAAATCTGTGAACATCTGCATAATCTGTGTCATCTGTGTTTCTATACATTGTTTAGCAT
>JALWNR010000050.1 GCA_027083715.1 Bacteroidales bacterium | reverse complement strand
TTTTTGTTTAATTATTCTTTTACGGATATTTCGTACCTATATTTAAGTCGTTAATTATTTATAGCTATTTCGTAAAGAATACAAAGGTAGCACAAAGCTACGCAAAGAAGATATCTAAAACGAGAAACAACTATATTACAAATAATTAACTTTAATTTTATTTATGTGCAAACGGCGAAGTTCTCAATGAAGTTAAATTTTAGTTATTCTAATATCCGGTAAAAATAACTTTCTAAATTCGATAATCAAAATTATTATTTAACTTTGTAACGGATTTGGTTCTCAATTCATGATTCATTGATAGAGAGAATAGGGAATCCGGTGAAAATCCGGAGCTGTACCCGCAGCTGTAAGTTCCATAAATAGCTTTTTTAAATTCTTTTGCCACTTTCGTATAAATCCGAAGGGAAGGCTTTAAAAAAGTGGAACGAGCCAGAAGACCTGCCAAGTTCAGAATATTTAAGGACAAATTTTAATGTTTCAAGTTTAAGAAACAATAATTTAAAAATTTGCCAAAGTCTTCGGGAGTAAAGGCTTAATTATAGGACTTCAAAATCTATAATTCTCCTTTTTCACAAAGACTGAAACATTAATTGTTTTATGTATAAGTCTTTGATTTTTATATCGTTGTTGTTTTTTTCGTTTGAGGTATGTGCTCAATCGGACAGTTCGTCTATTCTTATTGGCGAAGTATCAGTAGTTTCACGTGTGGAGCAATTAAATTCAGAAAATAATATTCAAAAAATAGATTCATTGGTTTTACAAAATTACCAAAGTGAAAGCCTTGCCGTGCTACTGTCGCAAAATGCAGGCATAAGCATAAAACAATATGGAATAAGCGGGCAGAGCAGTTTGTCACTTAGGGGTGGAAATTCTTATCATACTGCGGTAATATGGAATGGTTTTAATCTTCAAGATGCTTTAAACGGCGGTTTTAATTTTACACTAGCACCGGCTTTAATTGCCGACAATGTAAATATAAAATACGGAGGCAGTAGTGCTATTTATGGTAGCGGTGCTATTGGTGGAAGTATTCAGTTAAGTAATAAGCTTGTTTTTAACGAAGGCTTAAAATCTAAAACCGATTTACTTACCGGAAGTTTTGGTAAATTAAACCTTAGTCAGGCACTTTCTTTCAGCAACAAGTACTTATCTACCGGTATTAAAATATTTTATAATAAAACCAACAACGATTTTCCTTTCACAAATTACGGGAAAGCCGGTTTTCCTACGGAAACTTTACAAAATGCCGCCATAGAGCAATACGGATTACTATTTGAAAGCACTTTTAAAATAAAAGCCAATCAAAGGTTTAGTACTCATTTTTGGTTACAAAATAATTACTCTGAATTACCGCCAAATATGATTGCAGGCGGAAATAATTATGCTAAAGAATATGACCGCTGGTATCGTTTAGCTTTTAATTGGAAATATAAAGGAAATAAGCTCTCTGTTGAGGCACGCAATGGCTTGTTTTATACCTATTTGAACTATATAAACAATACGATAAATGTAGAAGCTTTACATACTTCAATCAATAATATCAGTGATTTGATTGCCGATTGGCGAATTTTCAAGAAATCATCTTTAGAAATAGCATTAAATAATAATTTTATTAGTGCCAAATCGGATAATTATACAGGGACGAAACAACAAAATAAGTTTGCCTTTTTTACATCGCTAAAAACAAAATATTTTAAAAATTTAATTTTAAATTTAAACAGTAGGGCTGAGTTAATTGATAATGAAC
>JALWNR010000049.1 GCA_027083715.1 Bacteroidales bacterium | reverse complement strand
TTATACATAATATAAATATGTTAATATTTCTTGTTATTTAAATTCTCAATACGAATTACTAATTGATTGTCATTTTTTTTTATCGATGAATTTTTAAACTTGTTGTATTTCAATGTTTCTACGGCCAAATGGTATTCATTATTTAAAAATAAATAAGGAATTTCATTGTTTTGCTCATCAAAAATACGTATATCATTCGGGAAATTTTCCATACCGGAAACAATTTCAGGTGCTAATTTTATTTTATAAAAATTAGCTTCACTTACTTTTTCCAATTTTGCTTCAAGTTTAAAACTCTGCGCATAAGTAACTGTAAATAAATTAAATAACAATATTATAGTAAGGATATATTTATTCATAATAATTATTTATTATTTTTATCGGTTTTCTAATCATTGTTACCTTCTTCTTCTTCAAAAATCAACTTTTTCAATTTTTGATATAAAAATGAAACTACCAGCAAAATAATTCCCAAAGAAATAAATGCAGCAATTCGCCCTCCTTCACTCATATCCCAAACATCAACAGCAAATAGTTTTAAGAGTGTAAAAAAGAATAATGAAAGAGCAACCATACGAAGCATTTTCATTTTTGTTCTCATTCCTAAAATCATTAAAACAAAAGCAATTACTCCCCATAAAATAGGCCAACCAATTTTATGAACCGAAAGACTTAAAGCATACATGTTATCCAAGCTTGGCTTTACAAAATACAAAACCAAGTAATCCAACTCATTACTCAAAATATAAACTGATAAAGCAATATTTACCCATAAAAATATATTTTTCAAACTTTCATTTTGACTGATAAAGCGATAAATGTTTTTCCATGAAAAATAAGCCAGCGCCATAACAAAAATCACTGTTAAATAATGAATAAAAACAAATGTTGTATCCGTTTTATCAGCAAGATAACGCATCAGTACTTTTTGAAAATCAGTATGCACAACTAATGCAAACAGCAACAACATAAATATGGAAATCCATGTAAAAGCATTTCTGAAAAAATTTCCTTTAATTTTCCTTGTCCACAACAATACTACCAATACATACAAATATGAGTAAAATACAAGAGCAATGTCGGTTAATTTTGTATAATCATAATATGCATCAACTTGGTATCCAATTTCAAATAATGGTACAAAATATCCAAGAAAAATAAGTAAAATTGTTAAAAACGAACGATATTTTTGAACAGAAAATCTCCTAAAAAAATAATCTTCGTTTTCGTTGAGCACTAGTTTTAGGGATGCAAATAAAGCAACTATTGATACAATACCGGTTATAAAAACCCTGTTTAAAATAATTGCAAGTGTTTTTTCATTATAATCAAAATAATATTTCCCCCAATCCATTATTATACTGATTATCATTAAGTTAACAACAATAAACGAAGCAACTTTCAATAATCGAATACCCGATTTTTGGCTCAACCAAAGCAAAAGTACCATTTCAATAGCCCAGAATAGGGTAATAAAATTACCATCTAACTGAACAGGTGCCGTTAAACTCACAAATGTGAGTACTAAACCAATCAAAAGTAACACCAAATTACGGTCAATTTCTTTGCGCAAATACATTGGATAAGCAAAAACGGCATTAAGGACAGCTAATAATATGGTGAAAATACCCTGATATCCCGGAGCAAAATCATTTAACAAAAATAAACCGGCAGAATAATAGAAAAATGAATTACTTATTAATATAATAAACTCACTTGCAGTAAATTTGGCATTTTCTTTAATATTATTG
>JALWNR010000048.1 GCA_027083715.1 Bacteroidales bacterium | reverse complement strand
ATCAATACCAATACAAAATTCTTTCATACAAATAATTATTTAAACTTTACTTTCAATAAATTTTTTAAATTTTGTTACTTTAAACCCTTGCCAACCATAATATGCAAGATATATATAACTAAAAACAGGAATAATAAAAGAGAGATGAACGCCCCATATATCAGCAATCTTTCCCTGCAAAGGCGGAATAATTGCACCACCAAGAATGGCCATTACTAACATGGAAGAACCTTGACTTGTATATTTACCTAATCCGTTAATTGCCAAAGTAAAAATATTTGACCACATGATAGAATTAAACAAGCCGATACCTATAACTGTCCACATAGCTAAAGCACCATTAGACCCAAGTGATACAATTAAGAGAATAATAATAATCAAAGAAAAAATTGTTAATGTACGACCTGCCTTAGATTTACCAAAGTGAAATGCTAATAGATTAATCATCAAGAAAATACCATAAACTGAGGCTATTTGTAAATTGGTTAAAGATAAAACAGCAGAAAACGCCAACAAAGGTATTCCTATCATAATCCAATATTTAATGGTAGTATTTTTCATATCACTTAATGAAACAGCCCCCAAAAAACGTCCAATCATCAGACCTCCCCAGTAAAACGAAAGGAAAGTACTGGCATCTGCTTCATTTAGCCCTGCAATTTCCTTTAAACCTAAAAAGCTTATCAAAATACTGCCTATACTCACTTCTGCACCAACGTACATAAAAATAGCAAAGATACCAAATACCAGATTTTTATAATGCAAGGAGCCGAAACCGGCAACTTTTTCATCAGGATTGGTAATTTTAGGCAATTTTACAACAATAATAAGAAAAGCTAAAAACAAGAATATACCGGCATAAATAATATAGGGTATTTTCACCGCCTGTGCACCCGCAAAATAGTGAAAAATCAAATAGCCGCCTATTGCGGGTCCTATTGTGGTGCCCAGCGAATTAAAAGCTTGTACCAAATTCAGTCTGCTTGATGCAGTTTCAGGTTTGCCCAATATTGCCACATACGGATTTGCCGCAATTTGCAAAAGCGTAAAACCCAGCCCTACAATAAAAAGAGCCATCAAATAAAACCAATACTGATGAATAAATGTAGCCGGATAAAACAATGCACTTCCTGTGGCAGAAAGAGCTAATCCTAACAAAATACCACCTTTATATCCAATTTTATTAATGGGATCGCCAAAACTTACCGAAATAATAAAATAAACAAGCGAACCTACAAAATACGCAACAAAAAAAGCAAATTGTACAAGCATTGCCTGAAAATGCGTTAAATCAAATACCGCTTTCAAATGAGGAATAAGTATGTCATTGAGCACTGTAAAAAAACCCCACATAAAAAACAAACAAGTGAGCACTACAAATGCTAAGCGGTAACCTGATGATTTTGAGCTATTATTCATTAAAAAAAACTTAATAGATATTTTTGTTTTTAAAAAATTTAAAGAAGTAAAGATAGTTAAAATAAAAAATTATAAAAGTTTTTTTTCAAAATGGTTTAATTCTGTTATCATTTAAGAAAGATAAAAATTGACATCCATAACATTTTTAAATATAGAAGTCCTGTTAACAGACAAAAATAAGACTTTGCAACTATTTTCGACTTCTCTAAAAATCCTATTTAGAGCTATTTTAAATAACTATCTAAAAAACCGAACAAAATTAGCAATAATTATCAAACTTGTAAAATAAAACTAAAATACTGATAATAAGCAAATTAACATATAGACTTATATGT
>JALWNR010000047.1 GCA_027083715.1 Bacteroidales bacterium | reverse complement strand
CATTGAAATAACCACTCCTTTATCATGAAAAATACCTTCTGTGGTGTAGGTAGTATCAACGATTATAAACTGACGAATACCGTAACGTTCATACAAATATTTTACAACATAAGAAACGCTTCCGCCACCATGTTCTTCATGTGTTGTAAAAGCTAAAACACCATGTTTCATTTCTTCGGCGAGTTTCAATAACATCCAAACCCCTAGCCTATTATCCAAATAGGGAGATTGTATAAAATCATCACCATTTTTAAAATCAGGTTTAAATGTTAAACTCGTTCCTGTTTTTATAAATCGCTTATAAATATATGAAAGATTATATTCATCACTATTTTTATGCAAAATACAGTCTATTTCGCCAATTTCATCTTTGCCTTTTAACTTATAACCGGTTTCGCTAAGCGGAGTACCAATCGGAATAAGTTCTTTATCGTATCGCACAGTATAACCGACTGTATCAGTATGCGCAATAAAAGCAATTTTCGGTCTTCCAAAAATTAGTAATAAATTATCCTGAAAATCATCACCCGATATAAGTTTTGGTTTTTTTACCCACCAATATTTGGCACTATTGACAAAGTCAATCAAGAAATTTTTCATATAAAATTCCTCACCGGACGGGGCATGAATGGCACATAATGTTTTCAGAATATTCATGTGAAAAGGAATTTGTTTTTAATCCTTAATCTGCACACTTTTTATTTGTACTAGTTTATTTCTAAGGGCATCAAATTTACTAATTTTAACATCCAGTTCCAGAAAACAGGATTCCAAAAATTCTTGCTTTCCAATTTTAACATCTTCATCTTTAGTCATGCGCATAATATCATTCATTACCGGATAATCAAAAGTAAAACAAAGCTTTTGTGTTACTGTTTTTTCAATTATTTCAGCATTAGTTAAAGCATTGGCTGTTGCTGTTTTATACGCATTTATCAATCCGGGAATACCCAATTTTGTGCCCCCGAAATAACGAATAACAACTACTAATATATCTGTCAATCCAAAAGATTTAATTTGCCCCAATACCGGTGGTCCTGATGAGTTGGCAGGCTCTCCATCATCACTCGATCGATAAATAGGCTGACTAAGCCCAATATGAAAAGCATAAACATGATGACGTGCATCGTGAAACTTTTTTCTAAGGGCGGCACGATTTTCATTAACCTCACTTTCATTATTTACAGGAAAAGCAAAAGCATAAAATTTACTTCCTCTGTCTTTAAAAAATCCTTCGGCAGGCTTTTTAATGGTTTTATATGTATCTTGTATTTGCAATTTAACTGTTTATGATGTTTTCAATTTCTTTCAGGTTTAAGCCCCAAATAGTTCCAATTTTACGTATCCAAAGTTTTTCTTTTTTTAAAAAGCGCTTGTCCGAAACGGCAATATGTTTCAAATCAGTAAGGCTTTCAATCCTGTCTTGCTTTGAAAACCATGAAAAATCATTAATGCATTCAACAATTTCAAAAACTTCATTCTCAAAATCCTCATCATGCAATTTATTTTTGTACCATTCCATCACTTCGTCCATCACGCAAGTATAATCACCATGTTTTAATTCAGCACTCAACCACTTACTAACAGATTGCCAAATAGTTAACTGCTCAACACGTTTATATTTTCCATCGGTTAAATGAGCAAAGGCAACGTACAAAAAACCAAAATAATGAGCAGGTTTTAGTTTGATCAGGTTCACAAATTTAATTTTAAAACTTAAAACAACAGAGCAAAATTTATTTGCTAAATTATAAAAAACA
>JALWNR010000046.1 GCA_027083715.1 Bacteroidales bacterium | reverse complement strand
GGAGAATATTTTCTCTTAAAGAGAAAATTATGCAAACTTTTTTGCGTCGCGTCTTTTTAGCAACACAAAAAGAAGTAATGATAATATGAAATTTTTAAAAATCTGCATCAAAAACAAAAATACAAATATTTTTTGAAATATTTGAGTACAGATTTATATTGTGCCGAAAAACATTTATTTCAGCTAGTATTATTGTGGTTAATCAAGTATAAGGCTAGTGTAAAATCAAACATAAACTGATATTTCCTGATTTGGAATACTGAAAGGCAAAGTCTTTGAAAATTTGAGGCTTAAAATAATTTTGATATTAGTCAAAAAATAAATTAATTCACTAAATTTTTTCTCACTCTTACCTTATTTCCTTTACCCAAATATTCCATTTCGTCAAATAAGAAATGAGTAATAAAAATTCCGCGACCGTTAAGTTCCATTAACTGAGCCGATTGTGTTGGATCTGGAATTAAACGCCAATCAAAACCTTTGCCTTCGTCTTCAATAAGCCATTCACAATATTCAGGACGTAGTTTGTAGTAAACTCGTAATTTTCTTTTGGCATATTCCTCATTCTTCATTTTTTCGGCATAAAGTTTTTGCATCGTATTGTTATTCGATGCTTCTACTTTCTCATCAAACGAAATCCCCAGGTTACCATGCTCTAATGCATTGGTTATTAGTTCATCAAGACCAAGTTCTATATTTGTTATTTCAGAATCATCGAGTTTAGCATTTATTTCTGAAATCAGCTGGCTGATAATTGCCGGAATATGACTTATATTGGTATCAAATTCAAGTAAAATATCTTTTTTTACAATTCGTCCCTGTGCTTTTTCTGCCAGTTTATGGCTTTCAACCAGTGATTTGTACTTTTCAAGAAGACTGAGCAGGCTGTTTTTACGAATCGGTTTTTTTAAATAGTTATTTGCACCACGACGGAGTGCTTCAATGGCATAATCCTCGCTTCCAAATGCGGTGGTAATAATAAAAATAGTATCCGATTTATCTTTGCGAATGGCACTTAACAGTTCCAAACCATCCATATAGGGCATTTGTATGTCGCTGATGATTACATCCGGATCATAATATTTATATATTTCCAATCCTTCTTTACCGTTTTCAGCAGCTTTAAAATCATAACCTTCTAAACCAATAAGGTTAATCAAATATTCTCTTGAAGGATAATCATCTTCTACAATCAGTACTTTCACTTACAGATAAATTTAAATTTTAAATACTTTATGCCCTTCGCCCAAATCTGTTATCTATTTTCTGATGCTAAAATTAATAAAAAAATAACATACATATCTATTTATACGTAAATTTTGATGTAAAAGTTTCAATATTTCCATAATTATCTTCTACCTTCAAAATTAATTGATGTATTCCTTTTTTTATTTTTTCATTCTTCAAGTTGCATTGAATTAAATGATATTTGGCATCGTAACTGAAAAGTACCCATTTATTGTCTATGTATCCGTTAAAACTTTTAATACCTGATAGATTATCGTAAATTTTAAAACGAATATTTGAATTAGTAATTACCTTTGTTTTTGCAAGACTTATAGGTACAATACGTGGATTAACAGTATCTACTGCTAGAACATAGTTTCCAAAGTTGTTTATTTTGGTAATTACATGCCCATCAATATACTCACCTCCGGCAGATGATAATTTTCCATTTTTATTGATTTTTACAATCAAAACTTTTGTTTGTAAATTTTTGGGTAAACTATCTGCTTTTATGGCAATAGTGATTTTGTTAAA
>JALWNR010000045.1 GCA_027083715.1 Bacteroidales bacterium | reverse complement strand
TTATTGCGGTTAAGTTTTAAGACAAATTGAACATCAAATAATTTACAATTTTCAAAGTTTGAAACTCTTTAATTTAGGCTTAGATTTTTTTAAATTTATACCAAGCCTCAATCCCTCCTTTTAAACTATAAACATTTTCAAATCCATAGTCAATACATAGCATATTCATAATAAAAAAGCTATCCACCCCATGCCGACAATAAAGTACAATAAACTTACTTTTATTTAACTTACTAATGAAATTATTAATTTGAGAAGCAGGAATATGTTCTGCTCCTTGAATTGGTTTGAAATATGATATTTGCTCTCTTATATCAATAACAATAGGTTCTTCCTTGCGATCTAACCTTTGTTGTAACTCATCAGGACTTATAATTTTGTCGTAATTCATATACTCGGTTTACAATATTCTTCGTAATCAATTAGTTCATCTATTTCAAAATTTTTTTCTTCACGTTTTAGCTCGTATTTATGTGAGGTATGCTTCAATAAATTATAAACGAGTACTTTGCCGGACAAAACTTCGCCAATACCTGTAATTATCTTAATTACTTCCGAAGCCTGAATAGATCCAACGATTCCAACCAAAGCTCCTATTATTCCGGTTCCGGCAGATTCAAGTAATTTTTCGGAACGGGGAGGAAAAGGAAATAAACAACGATAACTGGGACCATTTTGATAATTGAAAACCGATACCATCCCCTGAAACTTATACAAAGATGCATGAACCAATACTTTGTTTTTAATAATACATGCATCGTTGAGTAAATAGCGTGCCTGAATATTATCTGTAGCATCTACAACTATATCATAATCATCAATAATTTTTAAAACGCGATCATCTTTTAAAAAGATATTATGGATATTTACCTGTACATTAGGATTTAATTTTTCAAGCCTTTTAGCTGCAATTATAGCTTTTTGCATACCTATTTCAGATTTTGCAAACATAACTTGCCTTGCAATATTGCTAATATCAACTATATCATTATCTGAAATACCAATAGTTCCAATACCTGCAGCGGTTAGGTATTGCAAAACAGGAGAGCCCAAACCACCGGCTCCGGCAACCAAAACTTTTGCATTTTTTAATTTTAATTGTCCTTCAAGACCAATGCCTTCAAGGATTATATGCCGACTATATTGCTTTTGTTCTTGTTTTGATAATGCTAATTCTTCCATCCTTATTATTCAGTTTACCGAATTTATCAACAAAGGTATATAAAAATTTATCAGTAGTTTATATTTTTAGTTTACAAGTTGAAATATTGCAAAGCAATGTGTTTTTTATGACATTCTCAGGTAATGGCAGGATATAAATTCGTTGTATAAAATCATTCGGAATAGTAATGGATTTCCTCTTTCTCGTCTTTAAGCCATAATTCATTCTTACTAAGACGCAAAATAGTATAAAATACAATTTGTTCTTCACCAGCTGCAATAAAATTTAATCGTAGCTGATTATCACCTATAAACTCCCAATTTCCATTAATAGTTGTCTGTGTTTGTCCGTAAATAATTGTTTGGTTGTAAGTCCCGTCTTTAAAAAATTCAAGACTCCAAGCTTGAAAATCAGCAGAATGTTCAATATTAGTTGATAAATTAATGCTATATTCAACTTTCCATACCCGCGAAATTCTTTTGTTTTTAGACAATAAACTAATTTTGGGTCCTTCTTCATATTTAGAACAAGAAAATACAAAAAAAGACATCAAAAACACAATATACAAAGTATTTATTTGTTTTACCATAATAGATCAA
>JALWNR010000044.1 GCA_027083715.1 Bacteroidales bacterium | reverse complement strand
AAAAGCAAAATGCATATACTGATATTATAGAATATATACTGGATAAGTCGGAGTTTTTAAATAAAGAAAATAATTTATGGATGAAGCAGGTGATAAATATTGTACGTGATACAGCTATTTATTTTGAACCGCAAATTAGAACAAAAACTATTAACGAAGGTTGGGCTAGTTATTGGCATGAAAAACTTTTTTTACAAGATAAACGCATTAAAGGATACGAAAGTGCATTTGCAAAAATTAATGCAGGAGTTACATCAATTAGCCGAATAGGTTTAAACCCTTATGCAATAGGTTTACGTATTTTTTGGCACATAGAAGACAATGGCGATAAAGGAAAACTAAATTATGATTTTCAAAAAATTATCAATGCTGAATTAAGAAAATCGTATAATAAAAACCTGAACAAAGGACAAGATGCAATTTTTGAAGTCCGTAAAAATTTTAACGATTTTACTTTTCTAAACACATTTGTAAATCAAGACTTTACAAATAGATTTAATTTATTTACCGTAGGTAAACGTTTGAGCGAAGATGGGCAAAACATTGAATATTATGTTAAAAGCAGAAAAGCTGAAGATTATAAAAAAATGCTTATAGACAATCTTTATCATCCGCCTTTCATTACAGTGGATAATAGTAAAACAACTGAAAATAATCTTTATTTAACTCACCGGTTTGAAGGAAAACAATTATACAAAGAATTTATAGCAGATACCCTGATAGCTATTGAATTTTTATGGGGAAATAAAGTTCAATTAGAAACAACCGAACTAATAATACCAAAAAATAAAAAAGAAAAATTTGGAAAAAAAAGAGTGCTTTATACTTGTAAAAATAAGATTACAGAAAAAACAGATATTTAATCATTGGGAATTTTATATATTGAAATAATGGAATTTAGAAAAATTAGAATTAAGTAAAAAGAAATCTGAAACAAGATTACAAAATGGTATTAAAAAACAAACAATATTTTGAAGAGCTATTCAAACACAAAACAGATAGTGTTGATGAAATTGAAGATTTATTGCAAAATTTACACGATAATTTAACCGATTATTCAAAAGTACCTTTCACCTTTAATGATTTTCTTTTTCAACTTAACCGCAGGCCTGAATTAGTTTTACGCGATGCTTACCAAATTTTCAGTGATATGGTAGCCTATTACACGAAGCGTGTTAAACGAACTAGTAACTCAGAAAAACAAAATTTTATAAAATACGACATGCATAATCTTTTTGCAAAGGATTGTGAAGTACCTTTTTTTGCCGATATGCTTTTTGCAAATCATTTTATGGAAAAAACCAACGCCATGCGTAAAGGTGTTCAAACCAACAGGATTTACTTATTTGAAGGTCCTCCGGGTAGTGGCAAAAGTACATTTTTGAATAATTTGATTAATAAATTACAAACATATACCAAACTGCCACAAGGAATTATCCTAAAAACAGTTTGGCATCTTGATTTGGAAAAAATTAGTAAACAAAAAACCGGATTTTGGGACAGAATAGAAAGCATTGCACAAGAATACAACAACCAGGATATGATTGATGCTATTAATAACCGGAAAAATATTATCTATACTGAAAAATATTTTGATATTACCTGCCCTTACAATGATCATCCTGTATTGCAAATTTCCAAAGAGTACAGAAAACAATTTCTTAATACCATAATAAAAAGCGAAAGTTTCAAAGAGCAACTCTTTTCAGACCCACAATATTCATGGGTGTTTAAAGAAGACCCCTGTCATATTTGTTCCTCGAT